>NZ_LVYY01000014.1:0-168600 GCF_001909085.1 Paenibacillus sp. P32E
CTGTACCAGTTGCTCCAGACCTGTTCGTGTATTGGAGAATACACAATCTTTCCCCAGTTCAATTCCCCGAAAGTCAATGGCTCGGGCCACATGGGTTTCCTTAGCGATGTCTGCGCCTACGACAAGGGTCTTGTCGGAAATTCTCATAATCCGTTGATTCTGTTTCTTCGATTGTTTATACTTCATGTTGAGTGCCTCCTGCGCTGGAATTTGTTCTCTGGACGGAACGTTTCCCAGTATACAGCTGGCGCTTTTTTCATTCAAACCTCAAATTAATTCATTACAGGAATGGCTCCTTTTAACGAATCAGTGATGCTTAAGTACAGATCATATATATTTCCCTCTTCGTTATAGACTGGTGCGAACACCGAAAGGCGGATCATAGAGTGGCACCTATTGTTCCAGATTATTAGCCAAGGAGTCTTACTCTAGGCTCAATCTCTGCAGCCAGACGTTTCTTCTCCACTTCCTCCATCACTCCTTCACCCTCCACATCGAGATTCGGAAGCAAGCGGTCCAGCCATTTTGGAAAATACCATGCCGACTTCCCAAGCAAGGTCATCACGCCGGGAACAATGAGCAGCCGGACAATGAAAGCGTCAAAGAGAACACCGAAGGCGAGCGCCAACCCCATAACCTTAACCATAGGCTCTTCTGCGAGAATGAATCCGGTAAAGACTGCAACCATGATCAGGCCTGCTGCCGTTACGACTCCGCCGCTGTTACGGATTCCGGCAAGAACGGACTTTTTGGCATCGCCGCTCTTCTTGAATTCCTCACGCATCCGGCTGACCAGGAATACTTCGTAGTCCATCGCCAGACCGAACAGGACGCCGACTACAATGATTGGCAGGAAATTAAACACCGGTGCCTTGGTATAGAAGTTGAACAGATTCTGGAAATGTCCATCTTGAACGACATAGGTAACGAATCCCAGGGTTGCACCAAGCGACAGGATGAATCCGAGCACTGCCTTGATCGGAACGAGAATCGAACGGAATACCAGCATAAGCAGTACAAAGGCCAAGCCAACAATAATGAGGCAAAATTTAGGCAATGCCTGGTTTAATTTCTGGGTGATGTCGATGTTGACAGCTGTGCTGCCGGTTACACCGATCTTAATATGATCCTGCCGTTCTATTTCCGGTGCCTTATCACGAATCAGATGGACAAGGTCTATGGTTTTCGAATCATTGGGTCCCGTTGTCGGCATAACAGTAATCAGCGAGATTTTTCCGGAAGGTCCAGTGACTGCCGGGTTTACCATCGCGACATTGGGATAAGTTTTTACTTCTTCAATAACTTTATTGAGATTAGCTGCTGCCTCTTTACCGCCATCCGTTTCGGCCAGAATGACTAACGGACCGTGGTATCCCTCACCGTAGGCTTCGGACAGGAGATCGTAGGCCCGCCGTTCAGTTTTATCCGGAGATTTTTGCCCGTCATTACCGAGCCCCGTCTCCATGTGGAAGAAGGGCAGAGCAATCGTTGCCAGCAGGGCTACACCCAGTACTACGGCCATTAAGGGCTGCCCGGTAACAAATCTTCCCCACAGATTGCCGCGGCTTGCCAACTTCTGATTGCTTCCTTTGCGCTTGGTGGGCACTTTAATCTTGCTCCCCAGCAGTTCCAGAATCGCCGGAACGACGAATATGGTCATAAGGATTGCGGTCAATACAGTAAGGGCGCCAGCTGTACCCATAGCGGTAAGGAACGGTACTCCAACGAATGAAAAACCGACAAGCGCAATAATGACCGTTACTCCAGCAAACACAACCGCACTCCCGGCTGTTCCGTTCGCGATGGCAATTGCTTCCCGTCTTTCGTAGCCTTCGGCAAGCTGCTGCCGGTATCTGGCGATAATGAACAGTGCATAATCAATACCGACAGCCAGTCCCAGCATCCCGGCCAGCGATAAGGCAAACGAAGGAATATCTAAGAAACTGGTTCCGATAATAATCAGCATAATCCCGAAGCCTAGGCCTAAACCCGCTGTAAGGATCGGCAGAACGCCAGTAATGATAGAACCTAATGCTACTGTAAGAATTACCAGGGCCAGCAAAACTCCGAGACCTTCGGTAGGACTGCTGGTTGCCATTTTCACATATCCGTCTCCGATCAGTTCGGCCTGCCAGCCCGCATCCCGCAGACTTTCGGCAATCTGATTCACTGAATCCTTCGAAACGTCGGTGACATCTGCACCCGGAACTTTATAAGTAATTGTGGCATAGCCAATAGTGCTGTCCGCATTTAACGAATGGTTCTCGTACGGACCTACAACCGAAGAAACCCCCTGATCCGCTGCCACTTCTTTGAGCCTCGCGGTTATAAGCTGCTGAGCTGCTTCAGAGGATAGGGTCTCATTGTCCGGTGCTTTCAGCACCAGCTGGGTCTTGCCAAGGTTACCCTGTGGGTTTGGAAATTCCTTTTCCATAACTTCAAGCGTTTTTTGCGAGGCAAGCCCGGGTATGCTGGTCTCCTCACCAAAATGGATTCCCATCGACAGCGCCACAATAGCGGCTATTACTAACAGAGTAATGCTTCCTATAAGGACTTTAATCCGGTTCTTCGCTGACCAAAACCCCAGCCGGTATAATAATTTAGCCATTTCAGTATCGCTCCTCCTTACTAATGTTTATCTATGTCTTAATCTTACAGACTGGATAACTGTTCAACATCGTCCAAACGGGCAGACCGCATTTGCCCATTCGGGCAGCCCTTTAGCCCAAAAGAAAAAGCCCTACACACACCGTAGGGCCTCGCTTCAAAATGTGAATATAAAACAAAAACATGCGAAAGAATCCCTTCGCATGTCCAAGTTACATATGTAAGATCCCTCGTTCCAGACCGACAGCCACCGCCTGAGACCGCGAATCCACTCCAAGTTTGTTGTAAATACTCGTTAAATGTGCTTTTACCGTTCGTTCTGCAATTCCCATATCTGAGGCGATTTCCTTGCTTTTGAAACCCTGAGCTACGCTCTGCAGAATCTGAGTCTCTTTATCGGTCAGCAGGGATGCTTCCTCATTAGCAGAGTTATAAGCTTTGTGGTTCCCACGGGCGGCTATGACTCTTTCCATAATCTCTGGGGTAAGCAAGGTCTCCCCTCTCACCGCTGATTCAATATTCCTGAACAGATTCTCCCGGCTTGTATCCTTTAACAGGTATCCCCTCGCTCCCAAAGCCAGACCGTTAATCATTAAATCATCCTCGTTGTAGGTCGTCAGAATGATTACCGGAACGGGGCTGTTCTTGCTTTTCAATACCTTCATCGCTTCCAGTCCGCTCATCACCGGCATATTTAAGTCCATGAGGACAACGTCCGGCTGCAACTCATCAATGAGGTGTATCGCCTCCTGCCCGTTTCCTGCTTCCCCGACAATTTGAAACCGTTCGTCGGTTTCCATAATCAGCTTCAAGCCTTCCCTGACAACGAAATGATCGTCTACGATCAGGATTTTATACCGGTTCATATAGATTCTCCCTCGGTGAATAATACCTCAATTTGTATACTCGTACCTGCCGAACTGCTACGCACCTTCATTTCTCCTCCAATCAGCCGCACCCGTTCCTGGAGGCCCAGTAGACCATAATGTCCGGCATCCTTTCCAATAGCGTCCGTGTTGAATCCAGATCCGTTATCCCTGATCTCCATAAATAACAGGCCTCTTTGATCAGACAGGGTAACCCATACCTTGTCTGCCTTGGCATGCCGGGCGATGTTGGTGAGACACTCCTTCACAATATGCAGACTGTGTTCCATTACCATCCTGGACAAGCGTTTGTCGAGTTTAAGATACGTTGCAACGGCTATACCTGTGGCCTCCGTAAAATGCTGGACCTCATCGTCAACGGCTTCCCTAAAATCAATCTCGGACGCTGATTTCGCCCGAAGATTATCAATAGCCCGGCGGGCTTCTGCCAAGGTTGTGCGGGCCTGTTTCATGGACTGCTTGATGATTTCCTGAGTCCGCTCCATACGGCCTTGTGCCATGTGCGCATCTGCGGCTTCGAGTTGCATAATTAATCCTGCCACCCCCTGTGCCAGGGTATCGTGAAGATCGCGAGCCATACGTTGACGTTCATTGGAGAGCGTTAACTCCTCCACTTTCTTGTGGGCCTCCTGAAGATCCCGCAAGAAATTCTGGGTCTTGAGCCTTTCGTGAACCTGCTGAAAGAACAACAGGGCATAGGCCACAACGATAATCAGCATCAGGGTAAAAAAGGGAAGGAATAATATGAGTTCATCCGTATCTCCTAAAGTAAGCATTGCATCAAAAAACAAGATAATACTGATAAAGGCAACGAGAACGACTCTTTTGATCCGATAGGAAAAACCCAGGCTTTGAGCGACTAAGACTGGAAGCAGGCCAATTAAAACGGCTTGATAACCGTCTGGCATCAGAATCGCGCATAAGTAAATCAGGATGCCTTGGATCGAAAAATATAACCAGAATTGCTTGTTAGTCCTAATCCGAAATGAGTTCCAGTGTATTAAGACATGAACTGTGAAAAGACAAGTGAACGCTGAACTGGATAAAATCAAAGGATCCTTAAAAAACTGCATGATTATTGCCGATACATAAACCGTTGACATCCAGATCAAAACTGAATGTCTGGATGTGAACAATTCATTAATAGATTGCATTCCAGCTCTTTGTTCTTTCACCTGGCTAACCCTCCCTATCTTCCATTATATATGACTTCTATTCTGACACTTGACTGTTGAGTTAACTTCAAAGATAATTACAACCTCACCAAAATACTCCAGCAGGAAGATCATTGATATAGAAAAGGGGCGGTTGTCATCAGTTGGTTAAGTGATCTCTATAAATTACAGAAGCGGGAGCTGAAAAAGGACGTCGAACCCTCTTTAATTAATGCCGTCTTCCGGATGTATGACAGATTCCCCAGGATCGGACTGAAGGAGCGGATCGGCCAGCAGGATATGTCTCTGGATATCGCTGACGCCTATATTAATGGCTATAACGCAATGATTGAAGCCGGAGTCGGCATCGGCAAGTCCTTTGCCTACCTTATTCCCGGCTTGCTCATTAACCAGGTCTCCCGGCAGCCGGTCATTATTGCCACCTCCTCCATCCAGCTTTCAGAACAGATACATAAAGATCTCAGATTCATTGGAAGCCGTCTCGGATTCACCACGGTCCGCTCCGTTGTCGGAAAAGGCATGGGGCAATATGCCTGCCGGTACAGGGCAGCAGAGCTGTTCAAGCCTGATGATTCAAGCTCCTCCCCTCTGTCTACGCTCGCCGGGCGTATTTTGAATTACGAGATTGATGAAAGAGCGGACATTGAAGGTGGAACCAGTGATGCTGTATGGTCTAACGTTTGTGTAAATGACTGTAAATTTGAACATTGCCATTATAAAAGCACATGTACGTTCTACGAGATGAGAGCGAAGATTAATGCCAGCGCCGGCGATATGGATTTCATTATCGTAAACCAGGACCTGCTTATCCGTGATCTGATCAAGAAGAAAGAAGGAACCAAGGGCTTAATCACGGAACGGCCGGCCCTGATCGTCATAGATGAAGCTCATAATCTGGAAGCAAAGGTCAGAGATGCAAGAACACTCGAGTTCACCTTCCGGGGCACCTGCCGTATTCTGGACGACGTCTTGCAGATTCTCTTCAAGCAATCCGCAGATACGGGTCTTATGGGGCAATTCAAATTTGTAAAAAGATGCGTTAGCCATGTCTTTAAACAGGTAGAGGCGGATCTGCTTCACACAGCCAAACAGGACAATGACCGGATAAAAGTATCAGAGATTACAGGAATTCCGTTAAGACAGGCTGCGCAGATTTTGAAAGAGCTCAGTCTCAGCCTTTCCGTCTTAACTTCCCGGCGTGAGCGGGAAATCGACAATGCTTTTGAAGCCATGAACGGACTTATCGACCTCTTCGATGTGCTCGCCGGAGCAAAGGACAACTATCTCATCTGGGCAAGCAACAGTCAGCGGGAGAGTACCATTAGTATCTGTCCAAAGGGCATAAGCCAATTTCTAAAGTATACTTTATTTAACGGGAAGACATCCGTGATCTTAACGTCAGCAACCATGTGTCAAGGCGGAGAAACCCTGGAGGAACAATACGCTTATCTGACTGAGTCCCTCGGGTACAGGGGAGATTATATGGAGCGCCAGGCTTCACCGTTTGATTATGACGACCACACCATGATGTATATTGCCAAGGACGTCCCCTACTATAGCCATAAGGACCGGAAAAGTTATCTTGATGCGGCCTACAAGGAAATGCTTAGGCTCTGTAATTTAACGGGCGGGCGGACATTGGTCCTTTTTTCAGCTAAGGAGGATATGAAGTACATCCATGAGAAATTAAACTCTGAGGCGCTTACTTGGACGCTACATATGCAAAGAGAAGGATCGTCCCAAGACGGGGTGATCGCTGAATTCCGGGGCAGTAAAGGCGTCCTTCTTAGTACCGGTGTATTCTGGGAAGGCGTGAATATCGAAGGTTCCGATTTGTCGCAATTAATCATTTTCCGGCTGCCTTTCCCTGTTCCTTCCGATCCTATCTATGAATATAAGGCATCTCTGGCCGAGAATCCCTTAAAAGATGTGTTTGTACCGGACATGCTGCTTCGGTTAAGACAAGGAACCGGCCGTCTGATCCGCAGTGAAACTGACCTTGGTGTACTCAGCATACTCGATTCCCGGCTGTCCGCTGCAGCCAAAAAGGATTACCGGGAACAGGTGCTGGATGCTTTACCTTTTAAAAAGGTTACCGAGGATTTCAGGGTTCTGGAGAAGTTCGTAAACGAAAAAGGGATACAGCGTAGTGATCCGCACTCCCTCGCTTAATCACCACTCCATGAGCTCTTTAATTTGAGCAGTCAGTTTGTCCGCCGCTTTACGGTGAGTGGCCTGGGACGGGTGGAAGTCGGCTGCGTATCCGTCAGCTTCCAGCTGCACATCAAATTTCATTGCATTAATATTATTGTCGCCTGTTTGCAGGGTATATTGTTTCACGGCTTGTTCGACAAAAGGATACAGCCTGTCTCCCATGATACCCAGCGTACACAGAATCGGAGCATGCGGATTGTTGCGTCTGACCATTTTAAGAAATTCAACATATTGTTCAGCATATTCCGTCTGCTTGCCGGTATCCTCTTTGGTGTAGGAATCGTCATTCGTTCCTAGGTTAATGACAATCAGACCGGGCACAAACTTCCTGAAGTCCCAACGCAGACCCTGGGGCAGCACACGATCATCAAATTCCCCCTCAGACTTCCCCACTTTTTCATAATAATCCGGGATCAGGTGCGTGGTAAGCTTTTGATCGTTTTCCGTATAGCCTGTAATGATGCCGTATCCGCTGTACGAAACCATGCTGTAGTCAGCATGGAGCTGCTGCGCAGTGAGGTAAGCATAGGTTTTGGTAACATCTTCTGTAGCCGTGGAAAAAGAATGCAGCCCAACCTCATCATCAACGCCATAGCCACAAGTGATGGAGTCGCCGATAAATTCAATTTTATGTACTTCATCCGGGGTTGGCTTAATTCCATCCGCTGCATCAACAGCGATTTCCTGAATCCCTACCGTTGACATCGCCGCCTCTGATAATTTGATGAGCCTTATCGTGACGTTCTGCGCAGTTTCGCTTTCAAATACAGTATACGATTGGAGCGGTTGATCCACCTGATCGTCAATAACCCTTTTGCCGTTTACACTGATGCCGACTCTTGCGAGATTATTGCCGGATAAGGCAATAGCATCACCTCTTAATGTGATCTCCGCTTTTGTACCATGGAAGGAAAATTCCACGCCGCCGCCTGAGAGCGCCAGCCACAGTACATCGTTGGAATAATGAGTCCGTCCGATGATTTTCACATGTTCATTCGTTGCTTTATAACTTTGAGTTTTGGGGGACATAATAACCTTCCTTCGCAGCATTTATATGTGTAACAGTAACAAAGGTGCTTTCTGTTTTCAACAAGTCGCGTTAAAATCAATGCTGAAGCATCTTCACATACTGCTAGGAGGACATTATGGACATTCCCAGAGGTACCTATGGCTTTCGGTTCGCGGAAGATAAGGAGCTCCAGTTGTGCGTATTATTTGCGGCCGGGTCTGATTCAATCAGCACGCCTTCTTATCGCTGGGACGGTCTGGAACGGAACGATGGGCCACTTCTGTTGTTCCAATACACCCTCTCCGGAGAAGGCGTATTTGAGTCGGGGGACCGGACGCACCGTGTTACCGCCGGGCAGGCTTTTCTCGCCGAAATTCCCGGACCCCACCGCTATTATTATCACCCGGAATCAGCAGAGCCTTGGGAATTCCTATTCCTGCTCTTCCGGCCCGATCTGATTCTGCCTCACTTTCGCAAATTCTTGCGGGAAGCAGGAGAGGTTCCTTATCTGCCCGCAGACTGTGCGCCGATCCGGGTCTTACGGATGATTGTAAACGATGCGGCGGCCGGCAGAATCTCCGACCCTCTTATTGCCTCGTCGTGCATCTATCAGTTCATGACAGAGCTCTCCAGACTGCAGGTAACAACACTGCGGAACCGGGACAACTGGTCAGTGAACGTAAGGCGTGCAGCCGAATTTATTGAGCATAACTATTCACGGATGATCAGCATCGATCTGCTTTCCGAGCATGTAGCCCTGTCCAAATACCATTTGATCCGCCGCTTCTCGGCCAGCACGGGTCTGACTCCCGGCGCATATCTGACCCGTGTCCGTACGGAGAAGGCCATGGAGCTGCTCAGAGGAACCGGTCTCAGCATAGAAGCCATTGCTGAGCAGATTGGCTACTCCAGCGGCAGTTATTTCATCAAGGCGTTCCGCAGCTTAACCGGACTTACACCGGGAGAATTCCGAAGCGGGGGCGAAAGCCTAACCTACCGCAGGCTGTTTTTTGATTAACCGCAATATAGTGCTATTCTACTCTCAAGATTACTATAGATATCGCTAATCTCCTTTATTATGATGGAACTAGAAAGAGCAATAATACATCAGTAAAGGAGATTCATAATGGATCACAAGCTTGCAGCACCTACTCCGCCGCTGGGCTGGAACAGCTGGGACTGCTACGGCGCGGCCGTAACGGAAGAAGAAATACGCGGAAATGCGCAGTATATGGCAGAACACCTCAAAGCCTTCGGCTGGAGCTATATTACCGTTGATATTCAGTGGTACGAGCCTTATGCGAATTCTTCACAATACCGGCCGTTTGTTCCGCTGGTAACGGATGAATATTCCCGGCTGATGCCCGCCGAGAACCGCTTTCCTTCCGCAGCGGGGGGCCTTGGCTTCAAGCCCTTAGCCGATTATGTACACAGTCTTGGACTGCAATTCGGCATTCATATCATGCGCGGCATCCCGCGGCAGGCCGCCCATGCCGCCACACCGGTCTTGGGTACAACTGCGACGGCACGCGATATTGCACATACGAACTCCATCTGTCCATGGAATACAGATATGTACGGAGTGGACGCCTCCAAAGAAGGGGCACAGGCGTATTATAATTCTCTCTTTGAACTGTATGCAGAGTGGGGCGTTGACCTGGTGAAGGTGGACGACATCGCCGCTTCCAGGCTGTACGATACTCATCAGCCTGAGATTGCTCTAATCTCCCAGGCCATTGAGCGTTGCGGCCGGCCCATGGTGCTGAGCCTCTCTCCTGGCCCCGCTCCGGTGGAATATGCAGAATTCTTCACCGGACATGCCAACATGTGGCGGGTTACCGACGATTTCTGGGACCTGTGGCCGCTGCTGCTGGATATGTTCGACCGTTGCCGGAAATGGCAGGGCGTACCTCAAGCCGGCTGCTGGCCGGACTGCGATATGCTGCCGCTCGGCCATATTGGTATCCGCTCTGTGGATGGCGGCGGGGAGGACCGCTGGACCCGGTTCACGCGTGATGAGCAGCTGACGATGATGTCGCTCTGGAGTATCTTCCGCTCGCCGCTCATCTTTGGTGGTGAATTGCGGGACAATGATGACTGGACGCTTGCGCTGCTTACCAACCGTGAGGTTCTGCGCATGCACCGGGAGAGCCACGGAGCCAGGGAGGCGCTCTGCAAAGAGGATCATATTGTCTGGACCACTGGACACTCCGATGGCACCCGTTATGCTGCTGTATTCAACATTGGCGAAAGCCCGCTGCAGTTGGATCTGGCCCTTGAAGAGCTTGGCCTGAGTGGCGCAGCCGCCGGCACCGAGCTGTGGAGCGGAACGCCTGCCGAACTTGCCGTTGGTGTGCTGCAAACCACTGTTGCACCGCACGGCGTACGCCTCTATAGCTTCCTGTAAGGAAAAGCCGGTTCTCCAGATTCGTCTGGAAAACCGGCTTTCTTTTGGTGCAGAGGATTAGGCCTGGGTTATGCCAATGGAGATCAGGTCCTTCCATGTCTTCTCCCATATTGTCAGATCCTGAAAACCTTTAACAAGTCTATCCGCTCAGACTTCTATCCACCCGTTGGTTATCACTTTTTCATACCAGAAAAAGCTGTCTTTTGGCATTCGCACTAATGAATTGAAATCTACATGAATCAATCCGAAACGCCTGCTGTAACCGTCAGCCCACTCGAAATTATCGAGCAAAGACCAGGCGATATAGCCCTTTACCAGTACCCCTGTCTCCATTGCCCGGTTTAACTGGGTTAAATGCTTGCTCAGATATGCAATACGCTTGTTATCCTGAACTTTTCCCTGAACCGGATTGTCATCATAACATGCTCCGTTTTCGGTGATGTAGATAGGGATTTGACCATAACGTTCCGTAATGTGTACTAGCACCTTATATAGACCTTCAGGGTAAATCGGCCAGTTAAAGTCTGTTCTTTCATAACCTTCATCTATGTCTTCAAGCTCAAATAGGCCAATATCCTTCTTATAGCGCCCCAAGGAGCCGGTATAATAGTTAATACCAAGGAAATCTATCGGCTGCTTAATATCTTCCATGTCCCCTTGCTGAACATTCACTTTCGCACCCTCGACCTCAAAGGCTGCAGTCATGAATTCAGGATATTCACCTTTAAAGATAGGGTCCATGAACCATTCAACCATCCACCCTATTCTGCGGCGGCAAGCACCGGCATCTTCCGGTTTAGAGCTAAACGGTTCACGCCAGCTTACATTGGGAGCATAACCAATTTGCCCAGGAACCTCCAGCTGCCGGAATAGCTTCACTGTTCTGCCGTGAGCGATCATCAGATGATGAGCAACATCAAGTGCGCTTTGCAGATTCTTCTCACCCGGAGCCAGGTCTCCAATGTAATGGGCTTTGAAAGAGACACACCAAGGCTCATTGAAGGTAGTCCAGTATTTGATTTTTCCCTGGAATGATTTGAACATCTCTCCGGCATACAGGGCAAAAGCATCAATGGTATCACGATTCTTCCAGCCTCCTGTATCCTGAAGGGCCTGTGGAAGATCCCAATGATAAAGGGTACAAAAAGGCTCAATTCCGTTGTCGAGCAGCTTGTCCACTAGCCTATGGTAAAAGTGAAGCCCTTCCTTGTTAAGCTCTCCCGTGCCGTTGGGGAAAACTCTGGACCAGGATATGGAGAACCGGTAAGTACGTAGCCCGAGCTCTTTCATATAAGCAATATCTTCCTCATAGTGATGGTAATGTCCACAAGCGATATCACCGTTATCACCATTTCGTATATTCCCGGGAGTATGTGCGTAGGTATCCCAGATTGAAAGGCCGCGTCCACCCTCGTTCCAGGCTCCTTCTACCTGATAAGCAGCAGTAGCTGCCCCCCACAGGAAGTCCTTAGGAAACTGTATAATTGACAATACAATTCACTCCATTTCCCTGTATATAAAATAATCAAAGTCTGCCTGCTTTCGGGTACCTCTCAAATCCTGTGCACACACTCCAACGAATGTCCCTGTAAATCTTAAAGGCTCAGCAGCTTCATCCGAAAGATGCAGAATATTAATCTCTTCGCCAACCGGGCACCAGTTATTATCCTCAGTTGCATAATAAAATTGCAGACGGTCCCGGTGGACTATAGCCTTTAAACGAACCGGACCATATTGCGGCAGCTGCAGATCAGCTGCGAGCAGCTCATCGTATACCCCATGCTTCGATTCAATAACTCCAATTACTCTGCCGTGCTTCTCGAGATGGGTAATCCTTAAGTACACATAATCTTCCGTGTTGTAATATAGAATTAGGCCTGCCATCTGCTGAAAGCTCTCCGGCTCGAACTCAATTACCGTCTCTGCCTCAATACTAAATGACTGCTGCCGACGGGCAATCAGACTCTGCCTGTGCAGAGAGCTTAAAGACTCCATTCCTTTTAAGCGCAGAAAACCCTCCCGTTCACTAAGGGTGAGCCAGCTTGAATCCGGCGGGATTCGGAGTGTGCTCCAATGGCCACTAAGCAAGGGTTCATCAAAATCATCCCGCTCCAGTTCCGGTTTAAACGGATGAAGCGGGAGGGCTGGAGCTTGTACCGTAGCAGAAGGAGCGTTCCCTCCCCCTTCCAAGCGGAGCCAGCCTTTCTCGTCCCAATAACATTTCTGCAGTGCTGTCTCCCTGCCCAGCGTACAATGATGACCATCCGCCGGTCTTGCGCAAAGGTGGGCCATATACCATTCGCCATTTTGGGTTTCAACTAAGGAAGCATGCCCTGCTTTTTGGAGAGTCAACCCGGAATTACCACTGCTGGTCAGCACCGGATTAAGCGGATCAATTTCGTAGGGTCCATGAAGGCAAGCCGATCGCGCGACAGTAACGGCATGCTGGTACCGGGTTCCACCCTCCGCAGTAATCAGGTAGTAGTAGTCACCCTGCTTATACAGGTGCGGCCCTTCCGTAAATCCTAATTCTGTTCCTTCAAAGATGGTTGCAGCCGGACCCACCAGTCTTTGCTCCGAGTGTGAATATTCCTGAATGACAATGCCTCCGAACTTGTTCTTCCCCTTCCGGAAATCCCATAACATGCTCAGCAGCCATTTCCGTCCGTCATCATCATGAAATAAAGAGGGATCGAACCCGCTGCTGTTCAGATATACCGGTTCCGACCATGGACCTTCTATATCTGCTGCGGTCACAAGGTAGTTGTGGGTGTCCTTAAAAGCACCTTTGTGAGACTTAACATCTGTATAAATTAAATAGAAGAGGCCGTTATCATAAGTCAGGCAGGGTGCCCATACACCGTCGGAATCTCCGTTCCCCTGCATGTTCAGTTGCGATATCCGGTCCAGTGGCCGCTTTAGCAATCTCCAGTGAATCAGGTCCTTGGAATGGTGAATCTGAACGCCCGGGAACCACTCAAAAGTGGAAGTGGCAATATAGTAATTGTCTTCTACGCGTACAATAGACGGATCAGGGTTGAATCCGCGTAGTACGGGATTAGTAATGGAATTCGTCATATTAACTTCCTCCTCATCAGGTCCCGTTAATGAGCTTCAGTTACCGATATCTGTGAAATTGTCACAGGACCAATAAGTCCGCTTGGCTCCTGCTGAGAGAAGGAAGACAAAAAGTCCCGCTGGTTTTTAACAAGCGTATTCGTAACCTCGATAACCAGGCTGTTGGTCCCTTTACGAATTGGACCCGCTATCTCCATCCGATAAGGCGGGCACAGGTTAACGCCTGCGTGTTCACCGTTAATCCACACTTCTGCCGTTTCATAGACCTCGCCTAGTTCAAGAAATGCGTTGTTACATGAAGCATTCCATTCAAACTCTGTCTCATAACGGAACGTACCGGAAAAGCTGGGCAGATAACCGGGACCACTCATATTCTGCAATGTGGTTAGTGTCCCCCACTCCTTGAATTGAGGATAATGATCAGCATCGGCAATGGAAACTGCCCATTCTCCACTCATTTCCAATATCGGACCCTCTGCCCTCCTCGGCAGACGGGCAGGATAATCTATTAGGGAAGGCCCATGCAAAAGGACGATGGATTCATATGGATGCAGAACAAGCTCCACCCTTCTTGCACCGGACTCCCCAGCGGCCTCCAGCCTGCTCACCTTATTAAGAAAAGCATGATAGGCATAAACATTACCTTGCACCGGCAGAACAATCTTCGTAGAGATAATCTGATGCGGACTCTCGTTAAAAAACATAAACACATCTAAATCATCATGAGTATAGTGATAATTCCGGAGATACGGCTCATATCCTTCAGCTTTAACCTCAAAGTATCCATCTGCAGTCAAATCATCCGCCAGTTTATCTAAAACTACCATCCTCACATTCGGATGAGCCGAAAGCAGTGACAGTTCACCAGTTACATTGATTCCTTCACTTGAGCGTTCCGGCAGTCCTTCAACAAAACGGACGGGTAAGCCTTGCTCAGCGAACTGGACCAAGCGTTGTATCATCGCTGCCGGGAGTGCTTCCGCATAAGGTACAATCAGGCATCTATAATTTTCAAGATTGACATGCAGCTTGTTATCCTGAACATGAGCTGCCTCCAGAAGCACATCAACGGGAATCACTTCACAATCGATTTGATGCTGCATCAAGGCCTTGACCGGCTTATGAAAGTACATCGCGTTCCCTGACCATTCGGCTTCAGCATGATAGACGACAGCCGCAGACGCCACATGTATCCCCCCTGAGATTAGGTGGCTGATCCGGTTAATGTACTGGTTCAGATAACCATAATAGCGGTACTGCGGATTCTGTCCGCCCGCATACATATGCGGCGGACAATCCGGCTCCGGAAAAGCTTTTTGGGTAAACGCATGCGGGACAAAATGATTGACGCCGCGGACGAGCATATGGTCAGTAAGCCACTTCATCAGCTTCAAGCCTTCCGTCCAGCCATAGGCCCCATAGACTTCACACATCGTCCGGCCTTGTTTCTTCGGATCCGTGTGTCCCAGAGATACACCGAGCTTAGCGAGACCATAGTGGAAGAATTCACTATCCGTCTCTCCTCCCGTTGGCTGGCGGAAAGATAATTCATCAAAGCCGGGAACGATTTGCCACAGCACCACATCAATACCCGACATGTCTTGTCCCCAGAGTGAGCGGAAGAAGTGTCCGGTACCGGGGCCCAGCCTTGCATGCACGTTGTTATCTTCAAGAACATGTCCGATATATTCCACACCGCGGGCTCTGCACCAGTCTCCGATCTGACTGCAGAAATGTTCTGCATACAGCCTGCTGACGATATTCATATAGGTGTAGCGGATAATGTCCGATTGTTCCCCGGCATCATGCCAGAGAAGATACAGCTGTTTACGATAGTCCTCTCCGAGCGCCTGCTCGAGCAGAGCCGGCATTTCATTGCTCCAAGGAAGCGGTACCCCTTGTTTCCCTGGCTTTGAATTGAAATCAAAAGTCGTCTTATCATTATAAAATCCGGGTTCATCTGAAAAGAATCCGGCAAATGTCTTGCCGAAATCATCCTTATAACGCTCATACACAGGCTCATAAACCGTATCAAGCAGAATACGGACTGAATTTGGGACTAGCGGGTTCAAATAATCTTCCTGCTCCTTGCTGCCGCCATCCTTATTTTCCGAGATCATAAATACCCGCCAATACCCCTCTGGGATATCCCAATACAGCGTACCTTCATGTACAAATTCAGTGAGATCAACACATTCACTGAGTAATGTTCCACTCGATGGATCGCGGCGGACCGCAACCACTGAGATCAGTTTATTATTCCCTTTAGCGTTATGGCGCAAGGAGAAGGTTGGCCGGAGTCCGGTCATCAGCAAGGTATCCAGCAGCAGAGAGGTTCCCTTTGCAGGACCAATTGTATCGATATAGCGTTCACCCAAAAACTTACGCTGAAGCTCCTCTGGAGCCTCCTTCACCTTGCCTGCCGCATGCCCCGTAGGGAAATGATCATCATCCAGCAGCCATACCTTCATGCCGCGATTTCGCGCCTCATCCATAATAATATCCATATCCAGCCACCACTTTGGTCCAAGAAAGTCTGGATGAGGCCGTGCCTCCACGCACAACGCTCCAATTCCGGATTCATGGACACGGGCGATTTCTTCCCGGATTACAGCTTCTTCCTCCCCATGCTGCCAGAGAAAAGGAAGAATATAATTGTGTTCCTTGCCTTGCAGCACTTCCGTTATACGACTGCTCATGTTAACCTCCTGCAGAATCTAGTTCTGTTCTATAGTTTACTGCTGCACTTTGCTGTACCATTCTCTGGCACGCTTCGTGACCTCTTCACCGCCTGATTTGTTCCATTTCTCTACAAACTCATCAAACTTGCTGATGGGGTACTGTCCAATAATAATCTTGGCGGCATATTCAGCATAAAGGGTGCGGTTGTTAATGTCCGGGAAGCCGTCGTATACACTGGCAGGCATACCGTCACCCGCAATGACTTTGGTATACTTCTGAGCCTCCTTCATATTCCGGGTGACCTGATCAATGGCCCACTTACTGTCTTCTGATACCGTGCTGTTGAAAAGATCTATCGTAAGATCCAGTGTCGATATGCTTGTAGCCGGATTCAGAATCTGATTCTCCTGTGTGCTCTTGTCATCCGGGAGCTTAATGGCTTTTCCGTCTTTCATTGTATAGTGCATTCCTTCTACACCAAGAAACAGGTCTTTCCAGTTTTTCTTATCGTACACATTGTTAAGCAGCTTTAGCGTGGCCATCAGCTTTTCCTGATCCTTGTTGTTCTTGACAACCCACAGAGGAGAGGCAAATTTCTTCATCGTATAAAATCCTTTATAGCCTGCGACCTCAGGTACAGGAAGTACGGAAAACTCTGCCTTCACACCTGTGTTCTTATACAGGTTCTCAAACACCAAGTTCCCCTGCTCTACCCAGTGGAAGTAATTCCCCACCTTATTGGATTGGATCTTCCCTTCCCACTTGTCCTTACTATTAAGAACCGACTCCTTATCAATCAAGCCTTCCTTATATAGCTTGGCTATGAATTCCAATGCGGCTCGCATATTGGGCGTAACCGCAGAATAAGTCAGCTTGCCATCGTAAATATCCCAATCCGGATAACCCTCGAACATAGCCACACCATACATGGCGAACAAATGATCCATCCAGCGCACCTGCTCCCGGCCGCCAGTTGGAATCTCATCCTTCTGGCCGTTGCCGTTAGGGTCCTTGTCCCGGAAAGCCTCCAGCACCTTTACATATTCATCCTGTGTTTTTGGCATTTTCAGCCCCAACTTATCCAGCCAATCCTGGCGGATCAGCCCGGCGTATCTGCCGTATTCAACGACATTGGGAATATAATAAATTCTCCCCTGACCTGTAGGGTCATTTGCCTTGACCACTTTCCAGATATCTTCCGGAATAGCCTTCCACACGTTCGGCGCATATTTAGGCAACAGTTCAGTCAGATCGGCAATCGCCCCGTTCTTCGCGAGACTGTCCTCAAGTCCTTGCTGAGGTACGAACAGATCCGGCATTTCGTTAGCGGCAATCTTAAGGTTCAACTGATTGAGATAGTTAGTTCCCCCGTTCCACTCCACATACGGATTAATAACCCCAACACCCAGCTTTTCCTTATAAAATTCGTACAGTTTGCTACCTTTGGTAACCGGCTGATACCCGATGTTGGTACCCCATACCTCAATATCAACTACTTGATCTCCGTTCGAAGCCTGATTCTGATTGGCGTTTGCGTTACCCGCTGAATTGTTTACGTTCCCGTTACAACCGGTTACAGCAGTAACAGCGAGAGCGCTTGCGGCTAAGAATAAACCAACCTTTTTAAAGCTCATATTTCTGTATCCCCCCCTCTAAAGCTATTTGTTACGGACTGAAGTCCTGATATCTTGTCTAAAGAAATCATCCTTTGACTGAACCAATCATTGCCCCCTTGACGAAATACTTCTGCAAGAAAGGATATACCACAACAATCGGAACAATTGCAAAGATAACCGTTGCTGCTCTCAGCGTCCGCTCGTTGTAGTTAAGACTCATCGTCGATGAGGCCCCTGCCATAATAACGCTGTCATCGGTGATGAATTGGCGGATTTTGATTTGCAACGGGAACCAGTTGGTGTCCTGAAGGAATAACAACGGATGCTGGAACTGATTCCATAGCACGACACCATAAAACAAAGCAAGGGTTGCCAGTACGGCCTTGGACAATGGAAGCACAAACTGGAACAGCATCCGGAAATATCCGCAGCCCTCCAAAAAGGCCGCTTCCTCAAGCTCCTTAGAGAATTGCTTGAAGAAGGTTCGCATGATGATCAGATTGAACGGATTCAAAATATGAGGTATAACCAGGACCAGCGGATTGTCATACAGGCCGATACCACGTACGGTCAGGAAATACGGTATGATAGGTGCCTTGAAAATCATCGCAACTACAACAGCCATCATAATGACCGAACCCCACCGGAATTCCGGCTTTGACAGCGGATAGGCGAACAAGGCTGTCATCAGAAGGGCCAGTACTGTTCCAATCACAGTCGTACTGAGCGTCAAAAAGAATGACTTCCATAAATCAGGACGGTCGACAATGTACTTCCAAGAGTCCAAAGTAAATTGCTTCGGCCACAGAGTGACAAGGTTCATATCTACTGCACTTTTGGAGCTCAAGGAAGTAGAGATTACGGATACAAGCGGTACTAGCGCTACGACAGATAACAGGATGAGTAAGCCGGTAATGACTCCTACGAATACCTTTTCTCCTCTTGATGCAAGCATAGTCACCAGAGCCCCCCATCCGAAACCTTATTGGACAACTTGTTAAACGTATAGACCATGATAAATCCAATTACCGATTGGAACAATCCAACTGCTGTTGCGAAACTATACTGTCCTTGCTGAATGCCCGTTCGGAACACATAAGTATCCAGGATATCTCCCACGTTGTAGGTCATCGGAGTCAGCAGGTTATATACCTGATCGAATCCGAGATCCAGGAAATTCCCGATATCGAGCAGGAACAGCACAAGCACGGTAGGCAGCAGAATTGGGAATGTAATATGTCTGATTTGTCTGATTCTGGAGGCCCCATCGATCATCGCTGATTCATAGAGCTGAGGGTCAATTGCACTGATTGCGGCCATGTAGACCACGGTTCCCCACCCCGCATCCTTCCATATGGAAGCCAGCACATAAATCGGTCTGAAGTATGCGCTTTCCTGCATCGCCAGCACAGGCTCGGCACCAAACCATCCAAGGATAATGTTGAACATTCCGCTTAGTGAAAAGAAATCGAAGAGAATCCCTCCTACGATTACCCATGACAAGAAATGCGGGATGTATAGTGCAGTCTGAATTCCTTTCTTCAGTGCCGATTTCCGGATCTCATTAATCATTAGCGCCAGCAGAACTGGAACCGGAAAAACAATCGTAAGCTTGAATAATCCCAGCAGTAGAGTGTTGCTAAATACATTGAGAAAGTCAGGATGCTGCAGCAGGGTTTCAAAATGCTTAAATCCTACCCAAGGACTATCAATAAAGCCCTGGAATACGGAATAGTCTTTGAAGGCGATTACAGCACCAGCCAGCGGAATGAATTTAAATACGATGAGAAATATAATTCCCGGAATCGCCATCACATAAAGCGGCCAGTATAACTTCATCTGATGAGATGCAATAGATTTCAATGTTTTCCCTCCTAATATCTCGTGTTGAATTCGTTTACAATGTAACTATATAATTATCAGATTCATCGCTCAATCAGGCGTTTTTAAGTTCCTACCAGGTCATTTAAAGGAATATCTAATACGTATTTCTTAGGAATCCCTGCGAGCCGAGCGGCCCCCTTCTCTCAGACTGCCCGGTATACACACCCTTCAGTTATCCCTGTTTCATTAAAGGCATCAACTCTTACATACAGCGGCTGATCTTCAATCAACGCTTTAATTGTTAATTCATTACAGCCGAATACCATATGGCTATGGTACAGCTTGTCCGGAGCAAATCCCCAGAGCACATTATATCCTGCAGCTTCATCTCTCTCCCAACTTACGGAAAGATCAAGCTTGCTTATCCATTCTGTTTGGACGCCACTGACTTGTCCCGGGGACGTTCCCTTGCCGATCCCAAACACTCTAAGTCCGGAAATACAGGCAGACTGATTAAAGGGTAATGAAATTACTGTACATTTGATAAATCTGGCTTTCGTCCCCTCCTCTTGCAGGACTAGATCATGCGGCAAATTGGTATTTGCTTCAGATTTATCTTTCATTACAAAGTATTCCTTGCCGTCCGTTGAGCCTTCGAGAAGCCATCTGGTATAATACTGACGATCATCTATCATTCTTTCACCTTGCAGCGTTGTTTCCATAGGAAGGGTTGCATTGATCTGATCATCAGCAAAATTGATCTGCACCGCATGCACATCGCATACATGCTCCAGATCGATTTCCAGCCATTCTCCAGGGGAGTTGGACTCCGCCCTCCACCAGGTCTGTACATTTTCGTCCGTTGCCTGGAATGCCTGTCTACCTTCTTCATGAGAAGAGGCTTCAGCCGGTTTGCCGTAAGATAGCAGCATCCACTCCGGATGGCTCCATGGATTCATCTGCCTTTGCTCGATTTTATAGGGCCAGTCTCCATACCGTTGATTACAGAATAACTCTCCGTCCTGATCAAATCCCGCCAGCCAGAGCCCAAGTCTTCTTTCGAATATATAATTCATACTGATTCTCATGGAAGAGGCATGCCATAGATTCCCATAATTATCTGTCATGGTTGACCCGTGTCCGGCCCCTGGTATAAATCCTCCCGGCTTGTAAGAAAACGGGTTATTGGCTGCCAGCGTAAATGGCCCTAGAGGTTTGTCCGAAATATAGACACCGTCCGAGTAGATGTTATGTTCTGTCCCGGGGCTGGCATATTGAAGATAATATGTCCCGTTATGCTTCTCCATCCAGGCTCCCTCAATGTAAGGATCGTTTCCTATAGTGTTTTTAAATTTAATCAAAAGTTCTTCCGGAGCATCAGGATGCATCCCGGCAAATTTTTGAACGATTTCTTCAATCTCTTCTGGTGATCTGAGGTTATGATTTTCACCTTTTCTTTCATAGCCAATCTTAGTACTGTTACCATAAATAAGCGGAGATGCTTCTCCTATAGGCTTCATATCCTCCAAATTAAGCTCTACTCCGTAAATAGGCGTCTGGTTGGAACACCCCCAGTAGAAATAGATCCTTCCGTCATCATCCAGGAACAAATTGGGGTCCCAAAAAGGGAACGTCCCCTGGATTTCCTCAAATTCACCGCTGATCGGATCTTTTGTCCTGTAAAATGAGCAGTTTCTTGATTTATTCGATGCTGAAAAATAAAGATACTCCCCGATTACCCGCACATCAGGAGCGTAGTCGTAAACCGGCACTCCCTTGAGCGGGTGGAAGGTCCAATCGGTCATATTGCTGCTTGTCAGAAATCCAGCCGTCATCGAAGGAAACAGATAATATTCTCCATGAAAGATAACCAGCGACGGGTCCGCAGCTTCCCTGAAGGTAACTCGGGTCCCTGCTGTCTCTACGATCTGATATTTATATTCAATATTCAGCGGATTACATACATAAGTCATTTCTCTCCACATCCCTTTGCTTTGGTATCAACACCTAAATCTACAGGTTCTACACAGAAAATCCGCCCGACTGTAAAATGTGTCGAGCGGAATTTTAGCGTTAATCCTTTATTTCTTGACTTTTGCGTACCATTCTCTGGCCCGCTTAGTGACCTCTTCACCGCCGGACTTATTCCATTTCTCTACGAACTCGTCAAACTTGCTGAGCGGGTATTGTCCAATAATAATTTTTGAAGCGTATTCCACGTAGAGTGTACGATTGTTTATGTCCGGGAAGCCCTCATATACACTGGCTGGCATGCCATCACCAGCAATGACTTTGGCATATTTCTGGGCTTCCTTCATATTACGGTTCACCTGATCAATCGCCCACATTCTATCCGCTGAAGCAGTGCTCTTGTTGAGATCCATCATGAAATCAAGGGTGGATATTTTGGAATAGGGATCAAGAATCAGGTTTTCCTGTGTGCTCTTGTCATCCGGCAGCTTCGTGGCTTGGCCATCCTTCATCGTATAATGCATGCCCTCTACGCCTAAATACAAATCCTTCCAGACTTTTTTGTCATACATGTTGTTCAGCAATTTCAGAGTAGCCATCAGTTTTTTCTCATCTTTGTTATTTTTCACTACCCAAGCTGGAGGAGTGAATCTTTTCCAGGTATAGAAGCCTTCATAGCCCTCAACTTTTGGAACAGGCAGTACAGTGAAATTAGCTTTCACGCCGGTATTTTTGAACAAGTTCTCCAGAGGCAAATATCCCGATTCTACCCAATGGAAGTAATTCCCTACTTTATCGGATTGAATCTTGCCATCCCACTTGTCTTTGCTGTTCAGCAGCGACTCCTTGTCAATTAATCCTTCCTTATACAGCTTCGACATGAACTCCAAGGATGCTTTCATGTTCGGAGTCACTGCGGAATAAGTCAGCTTACCGTCATAAATATCCCAGTCCGGGTAGCCTTCAAACATCGCTACACCATACATCGCGAACAATTGGTCCATCCACCGTACCTGCTCCCGTCCGCCGGTAGGAAGTTCATCCTTCTGTCCATTGCCATTAGGGTCCTTATCCCGGAAAGCCTCCAACACCTTTACATACTCATCTTGGGTAGTAGGCATTTTCAAGCCAAGCTTGTCGAGCCAATCCTGGCGGATCATGCTGGCGTATCTTCCGTAGTCAACCATACCCGGAATATAATAGATTTTGCCCTGGCCGGTAGGATCATTTGCCTTTACGATATCCCACATATCCTGCGGGATGGCATTCCACAGATTCGGTGCATACTTAGGCAGCAGTTCTGTCAGATCGGCAAGCGCACCGTTTTTAGCCAAGCTGTCCTCGAGACCTTGCTGTGGCAGAAAAAGGTCCGGCATTTCGTTAGCAGCAATCTTCAGGTTCAACTGGTTAAGATAATTCGTTCCTCCGTTCCATTCCACATATGGATGGATGACGCCAACACCGAGCTTTTCCTTATAGAATTCGTACAGCTTGCTTCCCTTCTCAATCGGCTTATACCCAATGTTAGTGCCCCAAACTTCAATGTCGACAATTCCATCTCCGCCAGCAGCCTGATTCTGGTTAGCAGCTGTTGAACTTCCGGAATTGTTATTGTTCCCGCCGCAACCGGATATGGTTGTAATGGCCAAGGCGCCTGTCGCTAACATCAACCCCATTTTTTTGAATATCATCTTGTTCCCCCTTAACATTTTTTGAATCCGCTTACAATTAAAATGATACAATCAGTCAATTCCACACTCAAATGGGCATTTTTAAGTTTAAACATGTCATTTTCAATAAAATAAAAGCCATTCCTAAGGAATGACTCATTACGTTCAGCTATTCGGCAGATTTTTGCGAAAATCTCTGGGCTTGTATCCTGTAAACTTTTCAAACATCCGCGCAAAATGCTGCGCATCAGAATATCCAACCAACCGGCAAATTTCGTACACTTTCAAATCTGTAGTCTCCAGCAGTTCTTTTGCTTTATCGATCCGCAGTTGGGTCAAGTAATTCAAGTAGTTGTCTCCTGTTTTTCTTTTGAACAGCTGGCTTAAATAAAAAGGACTGATAAAAAACCGCGCAGCCAAATCAGCAAGACTGATTTGTTCATTATAATGTTTAGACACATATAGCTTAATTTCCGATATAATATCTTTTCTATGAGATAGATTATGTTCCAACTTGAAATGGATGATCCCTCGAATGACTTGTATCATCCATTCCTCCAAATACTCAAGCGTCCTAAACCGCGAAAAGCCTTCCAAAGACAGAATGTGTCTGCCTACCAGTTCATTCTGCTGCAGCTGCTGGAATGACAGCCTTCGGATGCTTGACAGAAGGATGTTTAGACACCATAGTTGCAGATCTGCGGGAGACATTCCCGGTTCGGCTACCATTCCCCGGAAAATTTCGTGGATGATGCTCACACATTCTTCCTCGTCCATATTATCAAGTGCAGTTTCCAGTTTGGATATCATCTCCTCCGGCACCGGATGACTGCAGTCTGTCATTGTTATAATTTCATTATAGGAAATTACAGGGTCTCCTGCCTTAATCACTTTGTAGCTTAGTGCATTTCGTGCTTCTTCGAAAGACTGGCACATCCCCGTTGTCCGCTTATACACTGCACCAATGCCTACGCTGATCGATAGATTCAAATCACGGTAGACCGCCTGTTTCAGTTCTTGTATCACATGAAGCAATCTGCCATGCAAAATATTGCTGTTATGTGCAATCACAATCGCAATTTGCGGGCCGAAATACCGGAAGCAGTATACTTGATGGTAATTTCTTAAAGCCTGGTCTATCAGATGTAACAGTGGCTGAAAACCAATCTCCTTCAGCACATCCGTACTGCCCTCAATCTCAATCAGGATAGAATTGAACCAGATGCCTGCTGTAGGAATTTGAGCACTGCGAAGCAGCTCATCCACCAGACTGGTCTGATCATTCCCGATATCAAGAATGTCCCGCAGGGTTTCTTCCTGAATCCGGCTATGCATTGCATGCTTTAATTCGTCTAAACTCTGAAGCTTGATCCTGTCTGCACGAATCCGTTCAATGACCTGGTTCACACTGTCACGCAACTCTTCTTCCTCAACCGGCTTGTTAATGTAGAACTGTACTCCCAGCTTCATCCCTCTTTTGGCATACTCAAAATCTGCATATCCACTTAACAGAATGAATTTAGTCTGAACTTTCGTTTCTTCCAGCATTTTAATCATATCGAGACCATCTGCTTTGGGCATACGTATATCCGTTATTGCAATATCCGGGCGGAGCTTTTGTATGATTTCGTATCCTTCAAGCCCGTTATAAGCTACTCCAACAACCTTACATTCTGGAAGATAGCGGCCTATGATCTTTTTGAGTCCTTCCACGATACCCTTTTCGTCATCTATGATTACTACTTTCATCCCAATCTCCTCCTGCTGTCTGTTCATTGCCGTTGGTATTTCAATTCCCTGGTATCAGGATTTCAATGGTTGTTCCCTCCACATTTCCGGGAACGATGGTTAGATAATACCGGTCACCGTAATGGAGCTTGATACGTTCAGCAATATTTAAGAGGCCCAGTCCTTTTTCAGTTTGTTCACCAATGATCTCCAATTTGTATTTATGTGAATCCGCTCCGTCTAAAAGCGCACGCAGTTCGGATTCCTTGTCCGGGCTCATACCCATTCCGTTATCCATAATCCGAAATAACATTTCTCCTTGTTCTGTCCAACTGCCCTCAATCCTGATATCCATAATACGGCTGTAGTCCTCAAAACCGTGATTAATGCTGTTTTCAACAATCGGTTGAAAGACCAGAGGGATGATGCTGCACCCCAGCATTTCATCAGGTATCTCGAACTCAAACTTGAACATGTGATCAAAACGGATATTCTGAAGCTGCAGATAATTTGCTGTATATTCCAGTTCATGTTTAACTGAATGCTGCTTACCTTCCTTGGCTAAGACCAGCCGGAACATGCGTGCCAGAATTTTAATCATATCCGCGGTCTCATCATCATCTTTCATCAAAGCCTTCATACGAATGGATTCTAAGGTATTGTAGAGCATATGAGGATTGATCTGATTCTGGAGAGCGATGAATTTTGCCTGCCGCTGTTTGATTTCTCCGATATACACATCCTCTATCAAAGTTCGGATGGTTGTAATCATTTTGTTGTAGCTGTGTACCAGACTTCCGATTTCATCATTAGCCTGCTCTTTCTCTATAGCCAGATATTGTCCCACCTCAGCCTGCTTCATACTTCTCCGGAGAGCCTTGATGGGCTTGGTAATCGTATAGCTCAAACCAAATGAGAACAGCGTTATAACCAGACAACTCATCAGAATGACAACGACAGTCATGACTTTAATTTGATTAATTTTTTGAAGAAGCCTTGAGCGGGGGATATCCGTTCGAATTAACAACTCCCCTTGGGATGTCCTTCCCAATAAAACAATGTGATCTTTGGTTTCGTTATTCTTAATATAGCTGGCTCCTGAGTCCATAACTTGTTTCCAGGATAACTGTCCGCTGGCAGCATCAGAATGGTAGACGATTTGTTGCTTAAGATTAGTGATAACTACACTTATACCGTACTTATCCCTGGCCAAAATGAACTCATGATCCAGCTGCAGCAATGTAAAGGGGTCTAGATCAATCAGCAGCATTCCTGCATATGCCCCATCAGAGCTGAACAGTACTCTTCCCGCAGTTACAACCGCTCCCTCCCCTTTATCCTCATAGTAGGAACGGTCATGTAGTCCCGTGATGAAGAAGGTTTCATTCGAATTCCGTAACCCCTTGTACCACTCTTGAGCCAACAGCATGTTCTCATTCACTTTGTTTGTTGAACTGCTGAACTGATACACGCTGTCATCTCTGCTGACCAGCATCACCGTACTCATCTCCGATTTGAGCAATGCGACTCGCATCAGCAAACGCTGCACAGCAAGTCTTTGATTAACTATTTCGTCAAAGGGCAAATTTTTCGTATCGCCGAGACTGTAAATGATATCGTTATCTACAAGTACCGACTTCGTAACCTCCTCATATTCTTTTAGAAATTCATTCAAAGTACTCCTTATTTGCGAAGTATAGAGTGAAGCAAACTCCTGAGAAGATTCCTCTAACCCCTTTGCAGATTGTTGAAATATGAATGCGCTTACAGATAATAGAGGAATAACACATACCAATACATAACCAAGCATCAGCTTATTTTGTAATTTCATATTTTTTAATCTTGTAAATATTCTTCTTTTCCAAGGATTGCGGGTTCGTTCCATACAGGGCCCTTCCTTCATTAAGATTGCATTTACAAGAAAGTATACTATAGGAGATTCTGAATTGAAGAGGGATTTTTAATTTTTTTCAGGGATATTTACATGATTTTTCCGTTTCTATAAATAAAATAGTGCATGCATAGAAGCCGAACCCTATACGGGCCCGGCTACGTATACAATCTTTTCTCACGACAGTGGATTCACATGGATTTATTAAGCAAGCTAATACTGTCATCACACCACTGAATAAGGCTGCTAAATTGCTTTTTGCCATAATCATTGGTAATTAGCCAGTACTTGATATTAGGGTCATCCGGCTCTTGCTTTAGCAGCCATTCCTCAAGCCCCAAAAAAATCCGCAATGCTTCCTCCAGCTTTTTCTTATGATCCTGGATATGCCCGATAATAATGTCAGATGAAGTATTACTGCCGAAAAATACTTTTAGCAGTAATTCGTTCTTCTTCAGCATCACCATGTGTTCCATGGGCTGGGAGAGCCAATCTTTCAAGTGTTGCTTTCCCTGTTCTGTAATGCTGTATATTTTTTTATCAGGCTTGCCATCCTGGCGCTGAATTTGGACTGCCACATCCTTGTTTTTCAAAAGCTCGGCTAACCCCGGATAAATTTGGCCGTAATTTTCTTTCCAAAAATACTGCGTGCTATCTTCCATATGCTGTTTAATATCGTAGCCAGTGTGCGGACCTATGGAAAGGATACCTAGTATTGCAAGCATCGTATTCTCTTTTGCAGATAGTGAAGCCATTTGTTGTATAACCTCCTATGAAATGCTGCCAGAATCAATCCGCCAATGCACGACGAAGCTGGCATGTTTATTATAAAGTATTTTCAGCTGAAGGCACACTGCTTTAGCCCATATATTAATATAATATATATTTTTATAATAATCTTTATTGACAATGGTTTATTTGCGATTTAGATTATAAGTATGAACAGAACACTCATTCAGAAGCCCTACTACTTTTATTGGGCGTGACCTACAAAAAAGGAGCGAAGTATCATGACTATGATTGCAGTTAACTATCCGGAAGGCCGAATTTCTCTAGAGCAACGCCGCGTTCTCGCGGAGACACTGACAGATGCAGTGCTGGTTCCAGAGGTTGGACAGTTTTGCCCGCCGGCACGCGAAGGATTCCAAGTACGTTTCTCCGAGTTTTCTACCGGACATATGGGGATTGGCGGAAAATTACTAGTGGATACACCGGAAAAGGATATCATCCTCATAAATATTCTGGTCATGGACGGAGATTGGAGAAATGAGGTTCGAAAAGAAGTTATTCAGAATACACTTTCCAGTTTGGCCCAGGTCCTTGACGTAAAGGAGCCCTCTCCGGGTTGGTGGGTATCCTTCCAAGTAATTGATGAGGGTAGCTGGGGTTCCCGTGGAGGAGTATTGTCCATATTGGACCTGCTTGATTCAGGCGTCTTTACCGAAGAAAAAGCTAAGGCCATCCGCAACAATTTTTCATCCATCTAAATCTCAGAAAAATCAGGTCAAATTAATAGCTACGACAGGAGGTTAGTCATGCTTTATGTGATCAGGCACGGACAGACAGATCTGAATAAAGAAGGAAGAGTTCAGGGCCGCAAGGGGCTTCCCTTGAACAGCCCTGGAATCCAGCAAGCGGAGAAACTGAAAGAACAGATCAGCGGAATCCGGTTCGATTATATCTTCTCCTCACCACAGGAGCGGGCTGTTCAGACAGCTGAAATTGCAACTGTCATGAAGGCTAACATCGATGAGCGTCTTAATGTTTTTGACTTGGGCACAGCCGACGGCCTGAAAAAAGAAGAGGTTAGACTGGCCGGCGGCATTCCCGATCCCAGCCTTTACGAGGGAGTCGAAAATGTCGCCAATTATGTCGCCAGAGTGTTTGGATTTATGAAAGAGCTTGAGGAAAAATACGCTGGCAAAGAAATCAATATTCTCATATCCGGACACCAGTGTACCACAGGGACGATTAGAGCCTATTTCGAAGGGATGCCCGAGGATGGAAATGTTCTGAAACTTGCATCAAGAAATGGAGAACTGAGGACTTACGAGTTCTAACTTTCTTGTGAGTAAATCCCCGTATAATCAAACTCAATTGACCAATGTCCCGCCGCACGGCGTATACATCTATAGCTTGCAACGAAAAGCCGGTTCCCCAGATTCGTCTGGAAAACCTGCTTTTTTTATACCCATCATCAGGCTACAAGCAAACTTCCGCACCATACCTGAGACTGTCTTCGTTCAGCTGAATTTTTTTCAATGCTGCTCCTGTTATAAATTCATTAAAACTTCTTCAGAAATCCTTTAGAATTCTTCTACCTAATTCCTCAGATTTTTTAGTTAAGCTTTATTTACTAAAGCAAGCAAAGGAGGTGGAATATTGGTCAGTAATGCGATCTTAGAGCTAATCCATCAGTATGGATATCTGATTTTTTATCTTGCTTTTACGTTAGGTCCTTTTGGAATTCCAATCCCTAATGAAATTACAATCCTCACCGGCGCTACTCTGAGCCATATAGGAGTGATTAATCCGTGGATGACTTACCTCTGCGTTTTATCAGGGTTATTAACTGCCTTTACGCTTTCATATTTTGCAGGAAAATTCTTTGGTCAAAAGCTGAAGAACAAATTTCTGGAGAATAGACATTTGCAAAGGGCCGAGCAGATTCTAACCAAACGAGGGCATACGGCTATGTATATAGGCATGTTTATTCCCGTTGTACGATATATCATTCCGATGTTAATCGGACTGAGCGGAACAAGCTATAGACGGTTCGCCCTTATTTCATATTCTAGTGCTTTAGGTTGGACCTTACTCTTCTTCTCCGCAGGAACATTCTTTGGAAATCATATCCTCTCCAAATGGTTCAACACCTAAAAATTCCAGAAACTCATGGAGGAAAATCAAATGGGATTAAATGAAAATTTTTTATTCTTACGAAGCTTTATTCAAGATCCAAAACGGGTGGGCAGTGTTTCGCCAAGTTCCCGATTTCTGGCACGCAGCATGGTAAACCAAGCACCTTGGCATGAGATTAATGCAGTTGCAGAGCTCGGATCAGGCACTGGTGCGATTACTCGTATATTGAATACTAAGGTAACTAACACAACTAAAGTCCTGCTATTTGAGATGGATAAAACGATGCGGAATAACTTGAAGATGGAGTATCCTAACTTTTCTTGCCATCGTAATGCTGCTCATTTAGTAGAAACCATGAAAGATGCGAATATCCATCAGTTAGATTGTATTTTTAGCGGATTGCCGTTTTTTAATTTTGAACCTGCAATAAGAAATACTTTGGTTGAACAGATTTATGAATCCCTCAAACCTGAAGGATTATTTATCGCCTTTCAATATTCACTTCAAATGAAGAAGCAGCTTACCAAATATTTTAATATTGATACAATAAAGTATGTACCACTTAATTTCCCTCCCGCTTTCGTCTATGTCTGCCGTAAAAGGGGAAATGTTATAATTAAATGAAGAAGAGGAGCTGTCTAAATGAATACAATCCTTGTTGCGGATGATGATTCTGAAATTCGAGATGTAATTCATGTTTATCTACGGAATGAAGGTTACCATGTACTTGAAGCAGCAGATGGCCAGGAAGCGTTGAATCTATTACAAACAACTTCGGTTCAACTGGTTATCCTGGATGTCATGATGCCTCGGATGGATGGAATCACAGCCTGTCTCAAAATAAGGGAAATCACCAATACCCCAATTCTTATGCTGTCAGCCAAGCAGGAGGACATTGATAAAATCACAGGTCTAACTACCGGGGCAGATGATTACATGATCAAGCCTTTTAATCCGCTGGAACTACTGGCCCGTGTAAAAGCCCAGTTACGGCGTCAGTCTTTAATTGGAAAGGAAGAATTTAATTCTCTGATCATCATTAAAGACCTCATCATAGATAAAAACAAACATTCTGTGAAGATAAACGGTACAGATGTTTCATTGACTCCACTAGAGTTTGCGATTTTAACCCGGCTTGCAAGTCGGCCTGGGCACGTTTTTAGTTCGGAGCAGATTTACGAGAGTGTATGGAAAGAGCCTTATGGGTATTCCGACAATACCGTAATGGTTCATATTCGTAATTTAAGAGAAAAATTGGAGAAGAACCCACGAGAACCTTTGTATATTAAGACTGTCTGGGGAGTTGGATATAAAATTGACTGAATCTGTGCGAAAGCCGCGACAAAAAAAGCGAATTCAGACCAATATCTTAATTAGGATGGTGCTCAGTTTAATTATTACTAGTTCTATAAATATTTCTCTCAGCATTCTAATCATCCACCTTGGAAATGTAACCCAATGGGGATGGGTATTGAATGTCCTCTCCTTTCTTCTGACACCACTTTTTCTAGTGATCTTTGTCTTTACCTTTTTTTCGTTGACCCGGGGAATCGTCAGAGATTTAATATCACTGGAGCAAGGACTTCAAATCATAGCGGAAGGAAATTTGGATTACCGTGTATCTGTAGCGCGGGAAGATGAACTGGGACGTGTTGCGTTAAATATCAACCGAATGGCAGAACGTTTGGAACAACAGATTGTAAAGGAACGCGAAGTTGAAAAATCGAAGATGGAGATGATCACGGGGATCTCACACGATTTGCGTACACCTCTTACAAGCATAATCGGATATATTGAGCTTCTACGTACAGAATCATACCAAGATCAAGAAGAATATACGCGTTTTATTCAGAACACCTACAATAAAGCGATTCATTTGAAGAAACTGCTGGATGATCTGTTTGAATATACCCGGCTTACATCGGTGGATTCCCGGCTTATTCTGGAGAGAAGTGATTTGTCACAGCTTTTAAATCAATTGTTGTTTGAATTCGAACCAATTGCTCAAGAAAATAACGTACACCTTGTGAAAGATATTACTAATAGTCCAATTATCACCTTAATCGACAGTGAAAAAATCGCCAGAGCCATTGATAACCTGCTCATGAACGCCTTAAAGTATTCCCTCAAACCAGGCAGCATCTGCATACGAATGATAACGGAACCGGAACAATGTATCATTGAAGTTGAAAATAAGGGAACGCCTCTCTCAAAGGACCAAGAGAAACGTCTATTTGAACGTTTTTATAAAGTTGATCATTCCAGAAAAAGCGAAGGAATTCAAACCGGAGCAGGTCTTGGCCTTTCTATTGCCAGGAATATCGCTGAGCTGCACAAGGGAACCTTATCCCTTGAACATAGCCATGACATCTTCACTTTTCGACTAAGATTGCCTTTCCAAGAGGTTCAAGAATTTAAATCAGAAAAGTATCCGTGAGTTAGATTGTATTATTTGCGGGAGCGTTGTTGCTTTTTTTGCACAAATGAAATAACAGTACCAGATAACCGGTAACATAATTCTGCGACTAGAATACCACCCCCAATATCCGCTAAAACATGTTGTTTTACCAGTACAGTAGAAACAATTATAAGAATAGACATTGCGGTGATCATTAGCCAAATCTTTTGTCCGAAAATACGCGTTCCCCTTAGCATCAGATAGCTGGTGAGCACATGAATACTCGGAAAACAATTGTATTGCTGATCATTACTATACACAAAATTAACCACTTTATAGATGAAATCGGGTTCAGAATGAACATCGGGTCGTTGAATCCCGGTTTGAAACAGAGCGAAGAAAACATAAGAGATGATGAGACCGCTGCACTGCGCAATGAGTGTCTGAAAATAGATTTGCCTGTCCTTGAAAGCAAGAGCAATCAGCACAGCCGTAATAAACGGATACCATAGTAAGTAAGGGATAATGAAGGAAGCAACAAACGGGATCTTGAGATCCAGGCTCGTCTCAAGGCTATACACATGAACCCCCGGGTGATTCAGTATATTATAAAAAACATTTATTACAGGAACGACAAAAAGCCATAACAGGGGCATCCATACTGAATTAGAGGATCCTTTGTTAGAATACTTCAAGTTCTCAACTCCTAAATGGGATTATTCATACACCATTTTAGAGGATAATTCTGAAGAACTTCAGAGGAGCTTTCTAAAGATTTTCTGAATATTGAGATCGAAAGGATCATTCCATAGTATCAAGTTTGAAAATTGAACTTTTTCAAACAAAAAGCAACTCATCCGTAGAAGAGTTGCTTGTTATCGATACCGCTTCGCCTTATAAAGCTAATGATATAGCTTCATAATTTGACCGGGAACTTAGGTTAATTAGCAACTTGCCGAGAGACTTTGAACGAGCATATTCCCTCCTCTGACATATGAAGACTGTAGGTAATATTCCCGATTTTAGTAGTCTTCCAGCTAGCCTGTTTAGGATCTAATCTTGGCGTGTGGTCAAACATAGCGATCACTTCTTGTTGTTCCTTCATAGTAGCATCAGGTGAAAATAACGATAACAACGTTTGCATTGTCAAAGCTATTTCTACTCCCCCATCACCCTCAATGCCATTTTTCTTCATATCATCTAATGTTGCTTGCGGATAGTACTGGTATTTTTGCTGATATACGATGTTTCTCAAGCTTTTATCCACATTCATTCCAGCGGTCATCGAACCAGATACTCCAAGACTGACCTGTAACTTAGTTACTCCTCCCGTCTTTATGATCGTATAGGATTCAATCGGTCCAAGCTTGGAATTCTTATTGTATTGATTGATAAAAGCGTTCGCACTGCTGTATATCTGTGGTTCCGTCTGGATTACCTTTGATGAAGCTTTGACCGTAGCGATTGCGAAGGGATAAGGATGCTTAAGTGTAGCTGCAACAATAGTAGTGCCAATTATAATTGTCATTACCTTTAACCATTTGCTCTTCATGCTTAAATTCTCCTTTGTGGAATCTCTTTTATTTCTTTCAAATGAATTTTAATTCCGCTTCATTGATTAATTTATAAAATCACTTCCTGAGGAATCCAATAGGTAAATAATGTAAAAATAATCGCCTTTGTTCTTCCTATTATAAAGAAACTTTGGACTCCTTTCAATAAACTGAAGTCCACAAACATTTAGAAGACGCAGGCACAAGACAATTTAGTTATTTGAGAGCCGCGATCTGATATGCTTTCCATTCGGTTTCGTCCATTAGTTTTATATCCTCATCAATTCGGAGCTTTAATACATAATCAGTGAAGCTCTGGTCTATTTCCTGTTTGAATGTTCTGCTTAAGTAGCTGGCGTTCAGATGAAATCTTTTGGAGACGAATCCTAACGAGAGCTCCGGGTGCCCCCGCCATATAAATCCCCATACCGCAGTGCTTCTAAAGCTTCTTTGTAGCTCTCTCTTAACCGATTAAGTTCATTGTAAGAATTTCCGACTCCTACGGTGAAAAAAAGGGGGGAATCTGATTAAGCTTTGATAAGTTCCAAATTCTTTTCCGATACTGATGGCGCTGCATTTGGCATCATGGATGATATTATGTTCGATAATCCAGCCTTTGCTCCAATTCGTACCAAGGAGGCCAGGCGATATCAACAGCTTAAAGAAAACAGTCGAAAGACATGATATTTAACATAGTTTGAGTATGTTTACAGTCACATCCGGAAAAAACTTAATTGTGTTACGATTTATCTTATTACTCTTGAGGAGTTTTAATAATGTCAACAACTTGCGAAAGAGGTGTGTAATTGAAACTTCCAACAATCCAATTCGGACATATTAAATCGAGAGTTCCTGTTATTCAAGGTGGAATGGGTGTAGGCATATCCTTAAGTGGACTAGCCGCTGCTGTAGCCAGTGCAGGCGGGATCGGCACCATCTCTGGTACAGGAATCACTGCTGATGAGCTGAGAATGCATATTCGCAAAACAAGAGAACTCTCTAATGGGGTTGGATATATCGGTGTAAATGTACTATTCGCAGTGAAGGATTTTGCCGAAAAAATGAAGATTGCTTTGGAGGAAAAGGTTGACTTTATTATTTCCGGAGCCGGTATTTCTAGAGATATTTATGCTTGGGGTAAAGAATATGGTACTCCTGTCGTAACTATTGTTTCATCCGCCAAATTAGCGCGAATTTCCGAAAGACTTGGTGCCTCCGCAGTCGTTGTGGAAGGGTTCGAAGCTGGGGGCCATTTAGGTACAGACAGATCCATGTTTGATATCCTTCCTGAAGTCTTAGAGGCCGTTTCGATTCCGGTTATTGCTGCGGGTGGAATTCTGACAGGGGATGATATCGCAAAAGCCCTTCGGATGGGTGCATCTGGTGTTCAAATGGGCACCCGTTTTGTAGCTAGTCATGAGTGTGATGCTCCCTTAGCCTTCAAGCAAAAGTACGTAGATGCTCAGCAAGGAGATACTGTCCTCATCAAGTCTACTGTTGGTCTAGAAGGTAGAGCGATTCGGAATGAATTTACGGACCGGATCAGTAATGATGCCAAATTAAGGATAGTCAAATGCTATGATTGTCTAAAGGTTTGTTCACATCGCTTCTGTACAATGGAATCCCTGCTCACTTCCCTTAGAGGAGATGTTAAGAACGGTTTGGTTTTTGCTGGATCCAGAGTTCATGAGATAAAAGAGATTTTGTCCGTACAGCAGATTATCGACAATTTAATGAATGAGTATCAAGGGGCATTGAACCCGGCAACTTAAGGTTGTTATAAGATTCAAAAGCACGATTAACCACTTAAGCAAGCTTGGGATTTCCGAGCGTAAGTGGTTTTTTATTTCGCTTGATACTCAAATTTAGTTATATTTAATAAGCTTTTGGGTTGTATTTAACTAAAGATTTCCGTACCTTTCTTTTTAATTGCAACAACAGCTAAATATCTTCACAGCCAAATGCAATATGCAGAATACCAAGAATATTCGCAAATGATGACTGGATATATGTACTATTTAGAGCACCACTTAACAATTTGCCCTCTCCCTTTCTCATGTATTTTTATGAGTTGGTTTAATTCAAAAATTCGCTGAACTATATCTTCTGAAAAAATTCTAATATGGTCCTTGAAGCGTTCTTTGAATGCTATCATCATAAAGCCCCCCTAATCTATAAAATAATAAAAGCAACTCGTCCGTAGACAAGTTGCATAATAAACGTTCCTTTTGTAGCGGATGCTTCTTGTAATGTGCACTCACCGCTTCGCCTTATAAAACTCATGATACAACTTCATGAGAGCCCTCTTCTCTATCCTCGAAACATAGCTCCGCGAGATCCCCAGCTCCTTCGCAATCTCCCGTTGCGTCCGCTCTTCCCCGCCCGTATCGAGACCAAAGCGGCCAACCACCACTTCCTTCTCCCGGTCATCCAGAATATCCAGATTACGATAAATCTTGCTCTTCTCAATCTTCAGATCTACTTCCTTCACAATATCATCTGCATCGGAACCAAGGATGTCGATCAGCGTAATCTCATTGCCTTCCTTGTCCGTCCCTATGGGGTCATGCAGGGATCATCCTTTTTGGTCTTTTTAAGCGATCTCAAATGCATCAGGATTTCGTTTTCAATACAGCGGGCAGCAAAAGTAGCGAGCTTCGTGCCTTTGTTCAGCCGGTAGCTCTCGATAGCTTTGATCAGCCCAATGGTGCCGACGGAGATGAGGTCCTCCATGTCTACCCCTGTGTTGTCGAATTTTTTGAGGTTGTGGACACGATGCGATGTAAAAAACAAACCAATTACGATCGTTCCTGATTCAAATTTGCTTGTTTTTATATTCAAATACGCGATCAAAACCAGCCTTGGACCGCTTAATCAACTGCTCCGGTGTTTCCACCGGCGCATGCAGAGTAAGTATTTCTTGTGATACGACGCCATCATAACCGATATGCTGCAAAGCCTGCACAAATCCGGCTAAATCAATCACCCCTTCTCCGGGATACAGCCGATCGTTATCCAGCACCTTTTCCACCGGCACATTTCGTGCATCATTGATATGCACATAAACAATTTGACAGGCCTGCAGCCGTTCGATATCCGCAATGGTCCCACCGTTTGTATACCAATGATAAGCGTCCAGCAGCAAACCGACATTCGGTTCCCCGATGGCATCAATCCAGTCCAGCGTCTCTTCCATCGTCCAAATAAATGGATATTTCCAGAATGTCCGCAAATGATACGGGCCGACGAATTCAAGTCCAAGCCGCAGACCGTAAACGCCGAGAATCTGGGCGCATAGCTTCAGCCGCCGGGTGGCAAGCGCCATGAAATGCGCTGGCTTCATATCTGTTGACGGTAAAATGTAAGTGCAGCAGCATGTGCAGCCAAGGGCTCTTGCCGCTGCAGCTTCTTCTATCAAGGCAGACAGGCCAGCCCGGAATTCATCGTCACTCGCCCGCCATTCTACTGGTAATCCAATAGAGCCAATAATAACGCCATGCTTGGCTAGCTTCTCTCTTGCCCCCGCTGTTCCGAGCCGGTCGATCAGCTCTTTGGCACTGAAATCCACCGCCTGAAATCCGGCTTCAGATGCCAATTCGATCATACGCTCCGGACTTTCAACTGCTCCAATCCCCTCCTGTGTCAACCCTCTTAACATTGTCGAATCCTCCTAAAGTTGTGGTAATTTCCGAACGCCCACACCTTTGAAACTGATTTACTATATTAACCTCAAAAACGAACATTTAAAGGGGATACCCTGTTACTCGTTAAAATAAACCGCTTTGCCTGTACGTGCCGATTCGTAGATTGCTTCCAAAATTAATGAAACTGCATATGCCTGCTCAGGTTTTACGAGCGGTTCCTTGTCCTGATCAATGGCCTCGATCCACTTTCTCATCTCCAGGTCAGGCGCACTTTCCTCTTTACCGTCATAGAAAGCCACTCCGCCCGCTCCAAGCTCAATCTGGTTCGTATACATACGGCCAAATTGTTCACCATTAATACGCAAGCCATTCTTCATGTCCGCGCCTGCTTCCGTTCCGCTTAAGCTGCATTTGGCCTCATCCACTTCCAGCGAGTTAAGCGCCCAGCTGGATTCCAGCATGATTGTCGCGCCATTCTCCATAACAATCATTCCAAAGGCCGAATCCTCAACTTTAAATTTCTCAGGGTCCCAAGGTCCCCATGCGTTGGCGGCATTTTCCCGTTGCGACAGCTCATGATATTTAGTACCCAAGACGACCTTTGGCTTATAATTGTCCATCATCCATAAGGTCAGATCAAGCGCATGGGTGCCGATATCAATCAAAGGCCCTCCTCCCTGCTTTTCCTCATCCAGAAAAACACCCCAGGTCGGTACAGCTCTTCTTCTGATCGCATGAGCCTTAGCATAATAAATGTGACCCAGTTGTCCTTCCTCGCAGAGCTTCTTCAAATACAAGCTGTCTTCTCTAAAGCGGTTGTTGTAGCCAACCGTTAATTTCTTTCCGGTTCTCTCAGCTGCTTCTACCATTCTTTTGGCATCTGCTGCTGTTTTAGCCATTGGCTTCTCACACATTACATGCTTGCCGGCTTCTAAAGCGGCGATGGAAATTTCCGCATGTGATTCGTTCGGTGTCAATACATGAATAACATCTATTGTACCGTCCTCTAATAAGGCTGTGTAATCTGTATAGACTCTGGCGTTTTTGCCTCCATATTGCTTGGCAGCCTGTTCAGCCCGCTCTTCCACAATATCGCAGAACGCAACGATTTCGATATTCTTTAACTTACTTAAGCTTGGAAAATGTTTACCGTTCGCGATTCCGCCACACCCGATTATTCCAATACGATAGCTTTTAGTCATCCTTATCATCCTCACTTTATAGAGTTTTCTCTGCGATATACAGCGGGGGTCATGCCGAGGCGCTTGCGAAAAACATTATGCAGATAGGTCGCATTGGCAAATCCTTCTGATTGAGCAATATGTTCAATAGAGAGAACGCTTTCAGATAGCTTGTGACAGACTCCTTGCAAACGTATATCCTCGAGAATTCTGCTAAACGTTTGTTCAGGGTTAACCTTTTTAAAAACCCTTTGCAACTGCCTGGAGCTGATATTCAGTTTTTCAGCAACAGTGTCCAGGGTTACTCCGCTTGAAATATTAGCCTTCATGTATTGAATGGCAAAATGGTACCTGTAGTTCAACATATCCCGTACTGGAGCTTCTGTAACTATTCCGCCCAGATCATACGCTCTTACGGCCTTCAACAGAATACTGATTACCTGATGCTTGATGGAGGTATAATATCCGGACAGCTTCCCGTCATACGCTTCATAGGCTTCAAGAAAGCAATCCATGGCATGATAACGATCCCGGATAGGAAAAAGGGGCAAATGCCGCAGCTTCCCGACACATTCTTCAGCTTCCGCTACCTCCCATGGGTCCGCTCCATCTCTAGGTTTCTCTTTGATATCAATATGCAGGCAAAATTCATCCATCGCCTCTTCGCAGTTCGCTTCCTGATAATGCATAACACCTGGTCCGGTTAAGTAAAGCATCCCCTCTGCTAATGCATACTCCTGCTCACCCAAGATTACCTTTCCCTTACCTTTGGGGATGAAATGAAATTCAAACTCGGCGTGATTATGGAAATCAATGATTTTCCCAGGCGGAAAGGATGTTAAGTGAAACCTGAGCACTGTAATTTCATAATGTCCCCATAGAATCGAGATATCAAGCCTTTCCAGAATATCCGGTTTTTGAGACATCATTTGGTAGATCAATTGTTTACCTCAGACAAAGCAACCACACGTCCTTCTTTAGCCGAGCGGTTAGCGGACTCCATTAAGGCAGTAAGTTCAACAGCTACCCGGATATTCTCATCAGCGCGTGTATCATGTTGAACATGGCCCACCCACTGCTGAAAAGCGCTCTCCCTATGGTCTTTCAGAGCTATTTCCGTCCAGTTGCCAGAGATTCCGTTATCTAAATTGGTCTTAAGCAGCAATTTTTCTTCCGGTGTTCCAAATAAAAGAGACCCTTCGGTTCCATGGACCTCGATCGTAAACGGGGAATGACTGTTCACAAACCCGGCTTCTACAACTCCGATCGCACCTGATTTCGTAAAAAGTGTCACAACAGCATTATCTTCTACTTCTTTGCCTGTGATGTAGCCGAAATTCGCATTCACCCCGGTAACTTCTTCGCTCAAAAATAGCCGGGATAAATACATAGGGTGGCAGCCAAGGTCAATTAGCGCGCCTCCTGCGCATTGCTCCAAACTATAGAAATGATCAGGCAACCAGTCCGCAAGCGCCCCATTATGTGATAAACGGACCCGGACATATGTGATCTCACCGAGCAAGCCTTGACTTATCAGTTCTTGAATGGATAGGGTATATCCATCGTTTAACCGTGGCAATGAAACCGTTAATTTCAGCTGTCTTGCTTCAATCGTCGAAATGATATCATTAACTTCCTTTACCGTTGGAGCAATCACCTTCTCAGTGAATATATGTTTTCCCGCCCCGGCAGCAGCCACCAGTACTTCTGTGTGCCTATTGGTTGGCGCATCCACAATTACGGCATCCACATTTTTTTGCGCAAGCATATCATTTAATGAAGTGAAAAAGGGAACTCCCAAAGATTCAGCCGCTTTCTTCCCACGCTCTGCATCTTCATCCCATACTGCTGCAATAAAAGTATCCTCATGCTCTTGTGCTTGTTTCACATAGTCCCAGGCATGGACATGCCAAAAGCTAATTACTCCTATCCCAATGCTCATCAGCCTTACCCTCCAATATATATAATCATGACATCTATTTATAAAGTATCATGATCGCAACTATTTTTTAATAGAGAATAACGACAATCAATATATAATATTACGACATTTGTTATTTCACAATTATTACTCATTCGAGAGCATCGTGCTTGTATAGGCTTCTTGTTCTTTTTTTAGTCTTCCACCGTATAACGTCTTAGATAGTGTCCTTCCTTCTCCAACCTTTTAGCTTAACACCTTAGGTTCGGTGCATAGTTAATCAAGAAAAGCCGAGCTCCTGCTGCTCGACTCTTCAAAAAGTATAACTGAAATTGCAATAGAAACAGGCTTTAACTCCTCAAGCTACATAGTTAAATCAGGCACCTTCTCCATCCGGAAATCTTACAGAGACCTATTCTTAATTTGCGCCATGTCATCTTAGGGATATCCATTGGTTCTTATCATTTTTTTCGTAAAGATGTAGCAATGAGATATGTAGATCATACACCTCTTTGTATGTCATTTTAATGCCCCTTAAATGGTATTTTCCTATCATATCCCCTTGACCTGATCCATCAAAAACCAAAAAGCAACTCATCCGCAGACAAGTCGCTTTCTATTGGCTCTATTATTAACGAATACCGCCTTAATTTTAAGCTTACCGCTTCGCCTTATAAAACTCATGATACAGCTTCATGAGCGCCCTTTTCTCAATCCGCGACACATAGCTCCGCGAGATCCCCAGCTCCTTCGCAATCTCCCGTTGCGTCCGCTCTTCCCCGCCGGTGTCCAGGCCGAAGCGGCCAACCACCACTTCCTTCTCCCGGTCATCCAAGATGTCCAGATTGCGATAAATCTTGCTCTTCTCGATCTTCAGATCGACTTCCTTCACAATATCGTCTGCGTCGGAACCGAGAATATCGATGAGGGTGATCTCATTGCCTTCCTTATCCGTCCCGATCGGATCATGGAGGGATACGTCCTTTTTGGTCTTTTTAAGCGATCTCAAATGCATGAGGATTTCGTTCTCTATACAACGGGCAGCAAAAGTAGCCAGCTTCGTACCTTTGTTAGGGCGGTAGCTCTCAATGGCCTTGATCAGCCCGATGGTGCCGATGGAGATGAGATCCTCCATGTCTTCCCCTGTGTTGTCGAATTTTTTTACTATGTGGGCGACTAGGCGCAAGTTGTGTTCAATTAACAAGTTACGGGCCTTGGCATCTCCCTCGGCCATCATCCCTAAGTATTTGCTTTCATCCTGCTCCGAGAGAGGCTGGGGAAAAGCATTATTCCTTACGTAGGATACCAGCAGTGTCAGTTCTTTGATCAGCAGCGCTATCGTGCTTATTATTCCTGGCAACTTGGCGACACCTCCCGTACATGTACAATGAAACCGATCAGTAGTGAAAGCAACGGGTTCATGGTCTTTTTATTGTATGTGGGTAGATGCCCAGAAGTGCATGTACGTTGAAATAGGTACGTGCTGTAAAGGGCTCCAGATCTCAAGCCATATGATTTGTTGTACTCTTTTGTAGACCAAGCTGAGTCCGGGCTGTAAAATCCCCCCTCTTCGGCTTGGTGCAGCGGTATTAGCACTTCCATAGATCCCTGCTCAAGTTATTGCTTCGGGTCATAGATCGATGTTTATATGATAATCCCATAATAGTTTACATAGTTAATTCTTTAAATTAATCCTATCAGCAAAGATCATCTTTATAATTAACTTCACATAAGCAAGCCTTACATACAAACAATGCTGTACTGGAGTATACAATGAATCTTTTAGCTAAGAGGAGAGAAGAACATGTTCAAGAAGAATATTCACCGAAGGTTGTCATTCATATCGAAAAGAGCAACGATGTTCCTGCTGCTCATCACTGTTATCATAAGTACCCTTCAACCCGCAGGCATCATTGCCGCTGACGCCCCCCTCCCCCATTCGATCGTTATCGAAGATTTTGAGAATAACCTAAGTGATAATGTGCTGGTTCAAAAAAGAAATTTCTCAGGTGCCATGAGCCTGGAAGCGGATCCCCGGCATGTCCGTTCAGGGAATAATTCTGTACGATTGGATTATGACTACATAGGTGTTAAGGAAAACCCTTCCTATGTGTATGTTGGACCTAAAGCTCCTTATCCCATTACCGGACTTCCCCAAAAAATTGGGATGTGGGTGTACGGGAACAACGATGGACATCTTATTTTCAGCAAGTTCAGAGATGGCAACGGAAAGTCCTTTGAGGTTGAATATCTGGACGAGAATGTTGGCGTGAACTGGAAGGGCTGGAAATACATCGAGGGAAATATCCCGCAGGACAAAGTTGGACCGATCCAGCTGGAAATATACATGCGGATTGAGCAATCCATTTTCGACAAGAAAAATAAAGATACCGTATGGGTAGACGATCTACGCTTGGTCTATGAGCAGGACCCTGCTGAAGATATGGGCGTCCCGGTACTCGGCATGGTGTCCCCGGCGAATGAAGCTGTTATTGATACGCGTTCACCACATATTCAGCTTACGGCTACCGATTCTCAATCGGGCATTGACCCCGGCTCTGTTACCTTAAATCTGGATGGACATCCTGTGAAGAGCGAGTATGAAGCGGCTACAGGCATGATCTCCTATCAGCCTTCCTCTCCATTGGCAGGGGGTTATCACACCGTTCAGTCAGCTGTATATGACAGATCCGGCAATCCCGCCGAGCTTGTGAGCTCCTTTTTCATTCCAGACGGCATTCAATATCATCTGGACGCCCCCTCGGAAGTCATCAGCAACAAAACGTTCCAATTGAAGCTCCAGATCAACAATGCGGCTGACTTATCGGATGCCTATGCCCAGCTTAAATACGATCCGCAGACCCTGGAAATCACCTCTGCTGAACCTAAAGTACAAGCATCACTCGTTACGCAGAATGAGACTGACCCTGTAAAAGGCCAATACCAGCTGTCGCTTGCCGGACTTAGCAAACCATCGTTACCGGCTGACGGTACCGTTGCGCTATTGAATATAGCTGTAAAGCCTAGTGCCAAAATGGAGCGCGGCGAGATATTCAAATCGATCGAGATGAGCGACGGCAGTTTTCGAATGACCGCAGGGGAGGCTGTCTATGCACTGGCTGCACCCCACAAGTATACGATCGGGTTCCCTTATATCCTCACTGTAAAAGGGAGCTCACTCCATACGAAAAGTACGCTTCGTGTCACGGATGATGCAGGCGTGCCGGTCGAAGGGGTCTCGATTATCGCGTCCGATCCGCTTCTTCCCCAGTATTTTGCGGAAGTGACATCTGTACCGTCTGATGTCTATGCGGATGCTGACCCGGGATCGGCCAAGCTCGCTTCCGCCACTCCGGGTGAACAATTCTTCTCGACTGGAGTGACCCGTGGAGATTATACCGCCATCCGGCTACCGGACGGCAAAGCAACGGGCTGGATTTCAAGTGCAGCGGTTCAAGTGAAGCTCCTGAAGGATGGATGGGGCCTAACCAATGCGAAGGGTGAAGTCCAGACGTCTCTGACTACCTTGGCCTTAACGAACCTTAGTCTCCAGGCAGTGAATGGGGATAAAGTCAGCAAGGTGTTCTCACTTTCTGTTGTGCCACAGCTGGGATCAGAGGAGCCGGAATATGTGCGGACCTATGTTACTGAGGATTTGAAGACCACCCAAAGCATCGTCTGGAGAACCGCCCCGCGAGTGGAGACCGGTGTCATTCAATATGTAAAAGCCAGTGACTTCACAGGTTTTGATCAGGCGAATGTCAAGGAGCAGGCTGCTGTACCGCAGCTGCTGTTAGCTCCTGACCGTGTGGGAGAAACGTTGTTCCACAAAGGGATGCTGCAGAGCCTGTCACCGGGTACAAAATACATTTACCGCGTGGGAACTCCGGGGTTGTGGAGTGCTCAGCATACCTTTACGACAGAGTCAGCAAACCCGGAAGCCTTTTCCTTCTTATTTGTAACTGATTCTCACACCAATACTGAAGAAGCCTATCATATTCATCAGAATCTGATGAGCAGTGCCTTTACCCATTACCCGGATACACGGTTTGTCATGCACGGAGGGGATATTGTCGATGATGGCGGGATTATGAACGAATGGGAACAGGATATGAAGGCTTCGCAGCTATACAGCGGCAGTATTCCTTCTGCCTACACCATGGGGAATCATGATGTGAAGAATGGCGGAAAGGACGTATTTATTAACGCTTTGGGTCAGCCGGGTAACGGAATGGACGGGCAACAGCATTTGAATTATTCGTACGATTATGAGGATACACATTTTGTAGTGCTGAATTCGGAAGCCGATGAAATAGACATGCAGAAGCAAGCAGAATGGCTGCGGAAGAACATAAATGCCAGCTCCGCGAAATGGAAGGTTGCTATGTTCCACCGGCCTGCCTATCATACGGAGGATGGTCGCGGACCAGAACTGGTCACCAAATATCTGGCTCCTGTCCTTGAGGAGCTTGGGGTAGACCTGGTGCTGGTGGGCCACGATCATGCACTCGCTTGGACCTATCCTATGAAGAATGCCCAGCCCAAGAAGGATGGCAGTCCAGGCACCGTGTATTTGTCTGGCGGTTCCTCCGGCTGGAAGTTCTACGATGCAGTCAAGTTTGATTACCTCGAGTATCTATATGATGATAATTTCCCGGTCTACTCTGCCATCTCAATCGACAAAGACCGGATTTTGATTGAAGCAAGAACGACCGATGGCCAAAAGCTGCAAAGCTTGACTATTGAAAAGGCAAAAACCGTTGACCCTAATCCCGAACCGGAACCGGAGCCAAGCACAACACCAAGCCCGAACCCAACTCCGGCTCCAAGCACAGACCCAAGTCCGGTACCAAGCACGAACCCTAGCCCAACTCCTGGTACAGGGACAGGGCCGAACCCTGGCACGGTGCCAAGTGCAGTTCCTACAGCAACACCTGTAGTTGTTCCTTCAGATAAACCTGCACCGGTTAAGACGCCACCATCTGCTGTTTTTGCTGAGGGAGTAAGCGCTCAAGCCCTAAAAGAGACACTGAAGAGCATCATTGCTGCGAAAGACGGGGACATTCCCGTACCAGCCCTTAAGGATATAGCTGACCTGTGGAGCACCCGGACGATCACAGCTTTCCTTAAGTTGAACATCATCAGAGGGTATGACGATGGCTCTTTCAAACCGAACCAAACCATCACCAGAGGGGAATTTGCCACAATCCTTACCAAAGCCTTTGGTTTGGTGAAGTCGGATACCTCCCTTCCATTAAGTGACGTTAATACCCATTGGGCCCAAGAGGCCATTGCCGTGTTAGCCTCCAATGGTGTCATTGCCGGTTACCCGGATGGAACCTTTAGGCCCGACCGGGAAATCAGCCGTTCCGAGATCGTTACCATCCTGTCCAAGATTGTGAACTTCAATAGCATCACACCGGTAAAAGGGGGCATCGCCTTCAGTGATACGGCAGGTGCATGGAACAAGGAGCAGATTGCCAAAGCTGCCGAAATCGGTCTGATTAGTGGTAGAGGCAACGGCAAATTTGCCCCGGCTCAATCATCGACCAGAGCAGAGGCCTTGACCATTATCATGAATGCCCTGTGCCTGGATCCGGAAATCAAAGCATTGATGGATCAGATCTCGAAATAAATCTGCGTAGAACCTGTATACATGATCAAAAGACCTTTGTCTCCCGAAATCTGGAGATAAAGGTCTTTATTTATTCAGACTTCGGTTACGGTCCATCTACAAATCCGCTATTCATCCGACTCTATTTCCCGGGGACGGAGAGTACTCCACTGTGACGGGTGACAGGCTCGCTTCATCCTTTACTTTTTCCTGTTGAATATTAATGGGTGACTGTGGTTACCTGTACTGCATGTGGTGAAAAGTTTGTCTAACTCCGCCCAATGTTCCGGTGATGTATCTCCCTCGTAGGACCAATGTGCCTGATGAGCGCTAACCGGGGTCGACGGCTCCTGTTTGCTTGCTGCTTCGCTATTCTGCGTGTTATCACCGCACTCATGCAGATTCTTCTTTCTAATCTTTTGTGGAAATCTATTATATTTCAACCTTGGCCTGGCGGCGCGCCTCATAGGCTTCCGAATACAATGCATATACAGGTCTCATGTACAGCTTGCCGATCACAAAATAAAGAATAGCCAGCACGGCAAGAAATCCATAGACTACGCCCCGTTCCTGCCCGTGCACAAAATACAAGATGTCGAAATTATCCGTCATGTTGAGATTGAACGTTACCTTTAGTGAATCCATCAGCATCATGCCGAACAGCCAGTAAAAACCCGTACAGAGCAGGATATGCACTGCCGTTCCCCACACACGAAAAGAAAAAGAGAGCTTCAGGAATCCCGTGCTGCACAGATAGCTGACGATACTTAATGCAAAGACCAGCAGCAGCAGGACCGGACTCTTTTGAGGGTGGAGCGAGTAGACAAGGACACTGGTAAGAATCAAAAAGATCAGGACATCAGCTGTAATTTTTTTCACAAATCCTCTCACACCGTTTACGCGAAGACGGCCATTAGCGGGCATCCACACGAACTCCAAAATATAAATAACAAGCATCAAGCCGCCGAACCAGGCCAATACACTGGAAACCGGCAATACGTCCAAATATCCCACGGTTATAATCACCCCAAATTTTTCCTTCATTATAACATGTGTGGATTATTATATGCAGTATTATCCAATTCATATAGCATCGAACCAGACTAGACAAACATAATATCCACAAAAAAAAGAAGAGTACCCGCTCCTTCCTACAGAGCCAGTGCCTCTTCCGTAATCTGTCTGATATCAATTGAAGATATCGTTTCTTCGTTTACCATGTCCGGCAGAATCTCCGCCAGAAAGTATTCGACACATTTCAAATCGATGTTCTTGATCTTGATCAGGGCATTGCGGTACATCACCACAAATTCCTTCTCCGTGTTCCCTCTTTGCAGTTCGGCAAAAGCCTCATACACCTGGTCCATCTTGTCGGCCACCTCCAGAATCAGCCCTTCGAGCGACTCATCCTTGCCTTCACGCAATTGGTGGTAGAAGATGCTTTTGAACTCCTCCGGAATATGCTCCTTAATGAAATTATCGATCATCCCCTCCTCCACCTGCTGGATTAAGGACCGCAGTTGCAGCGATGAGTGTTTCACCGGGGTTTTGATATCGCCAATAAAAATCTCACCGTAATCATGGCTGCTCGTAATTTCATATAGCTTCTTCCAGTCAATAACTGCACCATTTTTCTCCTCGATGTCGGCCAGTGTTTTGGCGTACTGCACGACCTTCCAGGAATGTGCCGCTACGCTGTGCTCCTCGAATTTGAATTTGCCGGGGCAGCGGATAATACGTTCCAGTTCGTTCAGCGAGCGGAAATATTTATGAATTCCCATGCCAGTCCTCCCTTGTCTTGATGTTGATATGATCCGGTATTGTCTAGCTAGTATAAGCATTCAATGTTAATTCCAAATAAACAAGCTGACAGGTTATGTTAAAAAACGGGATAACTCTGGCCCTATCCTCTCACAGGACACCCCTTCCCCGCCTTACTGCCGATACCATCCCCGACTAAGGTCGAGACTAAAGAACAGTCTTCAGGCTGTTTTGCAGCATCATCAATAGCTATACAATAAACACATAGACAACGGCTAAGACGAACTGCTAACCCGGTTCAACCCATAGGAGAGGAAGAGATTATATTATGAAAAAATTGTATCGTTCCGAAAGAGACAAGAAGATTAGCGGCATCTGCGGAGGTTTGGCCCGTTCCCTGAACATTGACAGTACCATCATCCGGCTGTTCGTTGTCGCCACTGCCCTATTCAGCTTCGGCACTGTAGCGTTCCTGTACATTCTGGCCAGCATCGTGGTACCTAAAGAGAACTATAACAGCTACCCTGAAGGTTATGAGTATTACTAATTCAGAGCCGCCACACCAGCGCCAACATATATGAAAATAAAAGGAGAAATGAACATGAGTATTTTTCAAAGAATTACAACCCTGACCAAAGCAGCCATCCACGAAGGACTGAATAAATTGGAGGACCCGGTACTTTTGACCGGACAGTATTTGCGGGATCTGGAGGAAAAAATAGCCGGTGCCGAAACCAGACAGCGTGAGTTCAAAGCCGCAGCAAATGTTCTGGAGCGCCGCATTTACGAAAACCAGGTATTGGCCGATCGAAGCGAGGCGGAAGCCGTGCAAGCCATGAGCGAAGGGAATGAGCCTGCCGCCAGAGCAGCGGTCATGGCAAAACTGCGCTACGCCGAAAGTATTCAGGAATGCAACGCAGGACTGGAAGAAACCCGCGAAGCCCTCGTAGTTCTGGAGAGCACTCTGCTGAATGCCAAGGAAGAGCATAAACGGCTAAAGGCCAAAAGAGCTGAGCTGGCTGCCCGTGCCCGTAAAGCGGCCGAGCTGAAGCGTTCCGCCGAAAGCACCAGTTATACTGCCCACGCAGGTAACCCTGGACAGATCCTGAATCCCGGCGCTGCCACCCGCGGCTTCGACCGCATGGAGGACAAAATCAGCGAATGGGAAGCATCTGCCGAAAGCTCCGGGCATTATTCCGCAGGCATCGCTGAATCCCCGCTGAACAGCGCCGTTGAAGCCGAGCTGGAACGCCTCCGTAGCCGCAAGGCCGGTGAGAGTAAATAATTCGGGCTTGTTCTAACGGCCCTATGACTGAGACAGCTCTATTCATTCTTATAATCACAAAAAGTAGGCAAAGCAGCGATTCTCCCGTGATAGGAGGATCGCTGCTTTGCATGTTGGGACACCCCATGTAAGACTTGCATTCCTCCTGCTCTGCAGTCACACCTGCCGCGCAGGTTCCGAAGCTTTCGCATAGCGGTTCGCCGGAACAGGAAGACCCAGATTTCCCCGCAGGGTGTCACTTTCATATTCGGTACGAAACAATCCTCGTTCCTGAAGAATCGGAACCACATGATCCACGAATTCTTCCAGCCCGCTTGGAACTGCAGCAGCGATCATAAATCCATCCGCCGCTCCGCCTTCGAACCAGGCTTGAATCTGATCGGCAACCTGCGCCGGCGTACCGATGAAGCTGCTGCGCGGAGTTGCAGCCTGCAGAGCGACCTCCCGCAGGGTCAGGCCTTTTTCCCTTGCATTTTTCTTGATTTTATCCGTGCCGCTCTGGAAGCTGTTCCTTCCCAAATCTCCAAGCTCCGGAAAAGGCTCATCCAGCGGATATTGCGAGAAATCATGATGCTCGAAGAATCTCCCCAGATAGTTCAGCGCGTTCTCAATCGTTACCAGTCCGGCAACCTCCTGATATTTGCGCTCCGCGTCCTCCGGCGTCTCGCCAAGAATGGGGCCAATCCCTGGGAAAATCAGCACCTCATCCGGCTCTCGGCCAAAAGAAGCTACCCGCTCCTTCACATCCCGGTAGAATTCCTGCGCTTCCTCTAGCGTGTCATGCCCCGTAAAGACAGCGTCTGCTTCTTTCGAGGCGTAATTTTTACCAACCTCCGAAGACCCTGCCTGAAAAATAACCGGCTGCCCTTGTTTGGAGCGGGCGATGTTCAGCGGCCCCTTAACGGAGAAGAATTCTCCTTCATGGTCCAGTGTATGCATTTTTTTCGGATCAAAAAAGACTCCGGTCTCCTTATTGCGGACAAATGCATCATCCTCCCACGAATCCCACAAGCCCCGCGCCACCTCCAAATATTCGGCGGCAATCCGGTAACGCTTGCCATGATCCGGATGCTCCTTTTTGCCATAGTTCAAGGCGGAGCCTTCCAGTGGAGAAGTCACCACATTCCACCCTGCGCGTCCGCCGCTGATCACATCCAGCGATCCGAACTGCCGGGCTACGGTAAATGGCTCACTATAGGAGGTGGACAATGTGCCAACCAGGCCGATTCTGCTGCTGACTCCCGCAAGTGCGCTAAGAATCGTCAACGGTTCAAAACGGTTCAGGAAATGCGGAATGGATTTCTCATTAATATATAATCCGTCCGCTATGAAGATTAGATCCAGCTTGCCTTCCTCAGCCTTCTGTACCCACTGCTTATACAGCTCAAAGTTTACACTGGCATCCGGCTTGGCATCCTGATGGCGCCACATAGAGGTGCTTCCCCCAACCCCGTGCAGCAGCGCACCCAGCTTTAATTGTTTTGGTTTCGTCATGTTCATTCCTCCTAAAAGTTTTGTGGAGCCAACTTCCAGCTTAATGGAACACGGCAGCTCCCTGCTTGATCCGTTCAATCTGAGCAAGATGAGTCTGCACATGGGCTGTAAAGCTGCGGACAATATCCGTAACGCTGACAACCTCGCCTTTAAAATTAATCCCGCTTTTCTCCCACTCCCCGGCGCTTAGCCGGTTGAACAGCAGGCCATTGTAGTGAAGCAGACTGCGGAACAGCTCCAGACTGTCAGCGGCATGGCCTGAATTGGAGTGCTGCCCGCTAACCCAAGCGTCCTGATGAAATGCCGGGAGCTGTACCTCAGTGCCGGCCAGAATGTCACGGATGCGGAAGGAAACGACAATGCTGTGATCGGCCAAATGTGCCAGCACCTCGGTGACACTCCAACTGGCCGGTGCGGCTTTCCACTTTAGCTGTTCCTCCGTCAGATCTTCTAGTGCTTGTGCCAACTGGTCATACGTATTCAGATAATCCCGGATTTGCTCACTGCTCATTCAATCCCCTCCAAAGGAAGTCCAGACTGCGGCTGGACCGGTGATGAATCAAAGCGGGACAAGGAAAATGGCTTGATATTCACTGTTGAAGATCCGCCCGTCGCCAGGTCCGCCAATATTTCTCCTACAATGCTGGAAAATTTAAAGCCATGCCCTGAGAATCCCCCGGCCAGCAGCACATTGTCATGAGCCGGATGACGGTCGATGATGAAATCCTCATCGGGTGTATGCTCATATTTGCAGACTGCCCCTTTAAGCAGCCGTCCGGCTGCGCCGGGCATATAAGTCTCCAGCACCTGCCGGAGATCCTTTTCATCACTTTCCTCACTGCCAAAAGGCGCAAGCGTCTCTCCCGGCTTCCACTCCCAGCCTGTATCATGGCGGCCAATTTTCAGCCCGGCCCCGCCAATGCCGGGAAAGCCGTAATAACTGCCTTCCCTGGTACCCAGCGTAAAGCCCGGAAAGTTCCCGGCATCAAAGTCCGGAGTGCTCTGAAACCAGCCGACCACCTTGCGGATCGCATGGATCGGCAAGGCAGCAAATGCCGACAAGGACCCAAACCAGGCTCCGGCGCTGAGAATAGCCGCTGCTCCATAATAATCACCACTGCGGGTGTGCACGGTGACGCTATCTTCACGTGCCGTCACATTCAGCACAGGTGTATTTGTCAGCAGTTGCGCTTCATGAACCAGTGCCAGCTTCCGGTAAGCAGCGATACATTTCTCGCTGTAGAGATAACCAGCATCCGGCTCGAACATCGCTTCGAAATGTTCAGGAAGATTCAGAGCGGGCCAGCGGCGGCATATTTCATCAGCATCCATCTGCTCTACCCGCACCTTTCGCTTCTCCGCTTCCGCAAGCCGGCCAGCGAAGGAATATACATTGCTGTCTGCCAGATTCAATACTCCTGAGGGTACAAGCAGCGCTGTGCCACTCTCTTCCTCAGCTTCTTTCCACAGCACATGTGCCCGCAAAGCCATGTCAATATAAGTCGGATCACCACTGTATGCATGTCTGATCAGCCGGGTCTCCCCGTGATGGCTTCCCTCTGTATGTGGCGGATCAAAAGCATCGATCAGCAGCGTTTTCACGCCCCGTCTGGCCAGATGATATCCTGCACTCATGCCCATCGAGCCGGCACCAACGACAATCACGTCATAACTGCGGGAATTGGCTACGATGCTCACCCTCTTCCACAGAGAATCGTTCTAGTACCCTAACAGCTAGATCTGCAAAGAATGCGGCTCCCACTGGCAGTGCCGATTCATCCAGATCAAAGGAGGGATGATGCCACTCCCGGCTTCCGGAAGTACCCACGAAGACGAACAATCCGGGAACCACACGCTGATAAAAAGCAAAATCCTCCCCCGCCGGCGAAGGCTGAGGCTTCACACGGTGAAAGCCGAGCGCATCGGCTGTTTCTTCTCCGAGCCTGGCCAGCCCGGGATCGTTATTCACTGGCGGAGGACCGCCTAGCCACCGCACCGTCGCTTCCGCCCCTAAAGCAGCGGCCACTCCGGCCGCCACCTGCTCAAACCGTTCAAGCACCCTGCTCCGCACAGCTTCATCAAAAGTGCGAATCGTTCCCTCCAGCACCGCTGTCTCAGGAATAATGTTCCATGAATTGCCGCTGTGTACTTTCGTAACACTGACCACCGCACTTTGCAGCGCGCTGACATTGCGGCTGACAATACTCTGGAGCGCAGTAATGATATGCGAAGCAGCTACGATAGGGTCGGTCCCTGCCTCCGGCACCGCCGCGTGTGATCCGGCTCCCCGTATCTCCACCACAAAACCATCTGCTGCAGCCATTAACGGACCACCGGTAATTCCAATCGTTCCTACTGGTAAGTCCGGCTTATTATGCATGCCGATGACTGCACGGATGTTTTCCAACGCTCCGCTGTCTATGATCTGCTGTGCGCCTTTCGCCTTTTCCTCAGCCGGCTGAAACAGAAACCGTACCGTCCCTTTTAGCTGACTTTCCTGCCGCTTCAAGTGTTGGACCGCTCCAATCAGTGCTGCCGTATGAAAGTCATGACCACAGGCATGCATTTTGCCGGGATACAGCGAAGCATAGGACAGACCGGTTTCTTCCTGAATCGGTAACGCATCAATGTCGGCACGCAGAGCAATCACCGGTCCCCCCTGCTGTCCGCCCACTTCTGCGATAACTCCTGTTTTCAGCCCGTAGTCCGTGATGGTCGCTCCGGCCTGTTCCAGCAGCGCTGCGATATATGCTGTCGTATGATACTCTTCATTCGAAAGCTCCGGGTGCCGGTGCAAATGCCGGCGGATTCCAATCAATGTCTCCTTAAACGCCTCCGGACTGAACTCCACCGTTTGATTCGTCATACCGGACTCCCTCCTCAAAGTGTTGTAAGGACCTCAGCAAATGCTTCCCTTAACAATTCAAAGGAACGGACCCGTTTGTCAAAAGGCTGCACATTGGTTGTGACAATAAACTCTTCGACACCGGAAGCCTTAGCTAACGCCAGCAGCTGCTCGCGGACGGATTCCTTTGTGCCTTTGGTAATCTCCGGCTCCCGCTCTTCCAGCGTATAAGCTTCCTCGCTCTGCCGAGTGAATTCCTCGGCCTGCTCGCGGGTTGCAACCGTCAGCGTCTTGCCGCTGGCCAGATGAATCCGGATCAGCTTGTGCGCTCCAGCCAGCTCCCGGGCCTCCTCTTCCGATTCTGCGACCAGTACGGCAAGTGCAAGTATCGCTTGCGGTTCCTTACCTTGCGAGATGTCAAATCGGCTCTGGTAGACACGAATGGCTTCCACAGCCACTGCCTGATCCCCGCCTATGAACAAAGAGAACACATATGGCAGCCCCAGCTCAGCGGCGATTTCGGCACTCGCTACACTGGCACCTAACACATAAAGCTCAGGCGGAGTACCTGGAATCGGACCCGCCTTCAACCCAAACAGCGGATGATCCGCCTCCAGCCGGTTATGCACATATTTCTCAAGCTCAATAATTTTGTCCGTCAAGGAAGCCGCTTCTTCTCCCCCCTGCCGCAGTGCTTGCGTGCTTCGGGGTAAACCTCCGGGTGCGCGCCCGACCCCCAGATCCACCCGGCCCGGAGCAAGCGTTGCCAGCACGTTGAAATTCTCCGCTACCTTATATGGACTATAGTGCTGTAGCATGATGCCGCCAGAGCCGATTCGGATGCGCTCTGTCTTGGCCAGCAGATACGAGATCAGCACCTCCGGGGAGGAACCCGCCACCTGTTCGGAGTCATGATGCTCCGAAACCCAGAATCGGCGGAAGCCTAGACGCTCGGATAACTGCGCCAGCTTGACCGTATGCTGAAAGGCTTCTTCCGGCGTTTCACCGGGATAAATTGGACTTTGATCCAGTACGCTTATTGTAATAGCCATAGGGTTGCCTCCTAAATGGAATAGTTCAGCTCCGGCGTGATCCGCTTCAGGAACTGCTTGGTTCGTTCTTCCCGTGGATGGTTGAACACCTCCGCAGGTGTCCCCTCTTCGACAATAACTCCTCCATCCATAAACACCACGTGATTCGCCACATCACGGGCAAAGCCCATTTCATGCGTTACCACAATCATCGTGATGCCTTCCTTGGCAATTTTACGGATGACGGCCAGTACCTCGCCTACCAGCTCCGGGTCCAGTGCAGACGTAGGCTCGTCGAACAGAATCACTTCCGGCTCCAGCGCCAGCGCACGGGCGATGCCGACCCGCTGCTGCTGGCCCCCGGAGAGCTGGCTCGGATACGCATCCAGTTTGGCAGCGAGACCGACCTTTTCCAGCAGCGCTATGCTTCGGTTACGCGCTTCCTCCTTCGGAAGCTTTTTTACAACCAACAGCCCTTCCATCACATTCTCAAGCGCCGTTTTATGCCGGAACAGATTGTACTGCTGGAACACCATCGCTGTTTTTTGCCGCAGCTGATGAATCTCCTTTTTGCGGGCATGCTTGCAGTTCAACCGGAAATCACCAATCGAGATCTCTCCGTCGCCGGGCTTTTCCAGATAATTCACACAACGCAGCAGGGTGGTTTTGCCTGAGCCACTGGGTCCTAGAATAACGACCACCTCACCTTTGGTAACGGTTAGATCAATATTGTTCAGCACCTGATGGCGGCCGAAGGACTTGGATAGATGCTCAATCTTAATCATACGACTCCCCCCCGATTGTATAGGTTGATCCGTTTCTCGATCAGGGCAGTGGCCCGTTCAATCAGGAGCGTAAGCCCCCAGAAGATAAGCGCAGCCGCCAGATAGGCCTCAAAAAACTTCCAGTTCGTCGAAGCCACAATCTGGGCCTTGGCGTTGATGTCCACGACCGATACGGTAAAAGCAAGGGTTGATCCGTGCAGCATTCCAATGACGGAATTGGACAGATTCGGCAGACTAGCCGCCAGCGCCTGGGGGAAGACAATCCGCCGCAGCGCCTGGGGTGTGGTCATGCCCACAGAGTAGGCAGCTTCGATCTGGCCGCGGTCGACAGTAAGCAGACCGGAGCGTACCACCTCAGACATATAAGCTCCTGCCGTTATCGAAAAAGAAATATAGGCAAAACCGATCATTGGGATCGATACCGACCGGAAGGCCCAGTCAAAATGGAGAGCCAGCCCGTCAATCATCACTGGCAGCCCGAAATAGATCAGCAGCAGATGGGTAAGCATCGGAGTCCCGCGGATAAAAGTGACATACCCTACCGCCAGGGGATACAAAAGTGGGACTTTGTAAATCCGGATTAGAGCCACGGCCACCCCGATCACGAACCCGGCCACAACAGAGACCAATGTAATGTACAGCGTGGTAGGGATTGCACTCAGCATTTGTACGAACGCCGTCCATATAAACGAAGGGTCCAGCTTCACAATCCGCCACCTCCTTTACCCGGTCCCAGCTCTGCAATGATCCGCCGGTAAGAACCGTTTTTTTGCAGTCTGAACATTCTTTTAGCGGGACTGCTCCGTTCCTCATGACGCAAGAGGCGCCGCTCCGCCACCAGCAGCAGCTTCTCAATCGTAAAGCTGATCACCAGATAGATAAGGGCGAGCGCAATATAGGTCTCAATAAAATGCTGGCTGATGCTGCCGAGAGTCTGTGCCTTTCCCGTCATCTCCATCACCCCTAGGGTAAAAGCAAGTGAGGTATCTTTCAGCAGCGCGATGACCAGATTGGAGAATACAGGAATGGCAATTCCTAATGCCTGAGGCAGCACAATTCGTGAGAAAGCCTGAAAGGATGTCATTCCTGTCGCATATGCCGCTTCTACCTGCCCTCTGTCCACAGCCGTTACAGAAGCGCGGATCATCTCGGACATGAAGGCCCCAGTATGCAGCCCGTAGGTCAGAATCACAAAGAACAGTACAGGCGTCCGCGTCACATTTACAGAAACAAGCTTCAAAATTTCCGGCAGGCCGTAATAGAACAAGAACAGCTGGATTAAAATCGGGGTCCCCCGGAAAAATGAGATATAGATCTCCGCGCAGGTCTTCAGGACCGGCACCTTGTACAGGCGGGGGAGGGCAATAAGGAATCCGACAAGGACACCCGCCACAAGCGAGCAGGCGACAATCAAAAGCGTGGTACCCAGCGTAGTCAACAGCTTGGGCAAAAATGAGAATACATAGCTGATATCAAACGATGCACCCATGCAGCACCCCCTTCCGCCGATCTATGGTTCTGTTCACTTCACCGATGCATCGGTAACATCCGCTCCCAGCCATTCTGTGCTCAGCTTGCCAAGCGTACCGTCTGCCTTTAATTCCTTGATAGCTCCGTCAATGGCATCTGAGAGCTTTTGCGATTCAGCTTCATTTTTGCGGAAGACATACAGAATGTCTGCGGAGGACAGTTCATCGCCTACAGCCTTCAGCTTGCCTTGCGGATCAATGACCGGCAGTACAAAATCTGCAGCGAGCGTTGCATTCACCCGTCCCGAGCTAATTTGACTTACCGTATCATTGGCGGCTCCGTTCTGATAGACGATCGTAATCGCATTGTCATGCTCCTTGTTGTAGTTCTCCAGAATGGTGGACTGCGCACTGGTCGCACTGGTCAACACCTTTTTACCTTTCAGATCATCCAGCGACTGAATCGGATCGTTATTGTCCTTGGCAACAATAATGCGGTTTCTCCAATGGGCATAGGCTTCTTTGTTAAAGGAGTACTTTTGCTCCCTCTCCGGGTTTTTCTCCATGACGTGAGCGACCAGATCAATTTTTTTGGTGTCCAGACTCAGCAGCAAATTGCTGAAATCCATCGTCTGCAGTTCAAATTCGTACTCCGGCAGACGGTTGTCAACTTCCTTGATCAGTTCCACATCAAAGCCTGTTAGCTTGCCGTTCTCATCGATGTAGCATACCTTGGGAAAACCAGTTCCTGTACCGACGACGATCTTGGTCACTTGGGCTGGCTTTTCTGTTGCGGCAGAAGGTTCTGCCTTAGTTTGTGGTGCTGCTTCAGCTACATTGTTGCCCTTATTGCTGCTCGCACTATTATTACCGCAGCCCGCAATCGCAAGCGTCAAAATCAAAGCATAGGCTAGCGAGATTGTCTTCTTCGTCTTCTTCATCTTTTATATCCCCTTTAAATGGAAGTTGTTGGGTCTGCAAGCTTCTTTCTCATTAGAACCATAATCCCGTCGCCATTGCCGGGGTCCAGCTCCACAAATTTTTCGTACCCCCGCCGTTCATACATTGAAACCAGCCAGGGATGTTTTTGCGCTGTTGCCAAAGTTACAGCAGATGCTCCCAGCTTGCCGAGGATGATATTCTCCTCCACCCAATCCAGCAGCTTGCCGCCATACCCTTTTCCGCGGGAGTCCGGATTGACCGCAAACCACTTGACAAAAGGAAGCTCAGTAAGCGTCTTGATCTCCTCGCCCTTGGAAAGCGTGACCGTCGCCTGCACACTGTTGTCAATTTCAAGTACATAACACTCGTTACTGGCTATATTATCTTCGATCAGGGCCACATCGGCTGTAGCTGCCGGCCAATGCAGCCCGAGTTCACGAATCATGGCATAGGCGCGATATGTAATATCCTGCAATCGCTGTGCATCTTTAAGCTCTGCAAGCCGGTAGACCTCCCCCATCTCCAATCCCTCCAGCAAATCATATTATATAATCCCCATAGAATTAGTTGTGATTATATGCAATTAACTTTATCACTGCATGCAACCATGCGCTAATAGAGTTTTTTAATCCATTTATACAATAAGTCGATTAGGCGTTCTGCCCGGCACGATCTCTAGCAGGCTTTCAACAAATCCGGCATGCTCCCCATTCAGAGAGATTAGGCTGGTCCGTAAAGAGATGCCCTCCGTCTCGGCAATATCCACCCGAATTAAGGTTCCGGCTTTCACTTCATCCTGAACACTCAGGGCCGGGAGAAAGCAAATACCCGCTTTTCTGATCACCAGCTTCTTGGCTGTCTCCAGATTATCTACCTGATACACAATATTCGGCGGCTGCTCCATGCTCTCCAATACGCGGTGGAGCCGCAACCAATCCAAAGAACCGCATTCAAAGAAAACAAGCGTCTCCTCGCGAATACTCTGAATGGAAGTGCGGCCCGGCCCGGGCTGTGCCAGAGGATGTCCCTCGTACACATATAAGGAGATGGGGTCTTCACAGAATGGATAGGCCTGGATCGCCGGATTCACTACTTTACGGATAAAGGCAAGGTCAATATCCTTCGCTTTCAGCTTGTCAATCAAAGCTTCGGTGGGCGCTGTTGTCAGTTTGAGCGTCAGGTTTGGATAAGCGCTCTTCAAATGCAGCAGAAGATGCGGCATCAGATAATTGGAGACCGATACCGTACTCCCGATTCTCAGCTCATCCGGAACAAGTCCTTTCGATTGGATTTGATGTTTGCCTGATTGGTAGACCTGCAGAATTTGCTGAGCGTAGGGGAGGAACTGCCTGCCTTTTTCTGTGAGATGAATCTGCTTGCCGAGCCGGTCAAACACTCTGCAATCCAGCTCCCGTTCGAGCGACTGAATACGGGCAGTCACTGTAGGCTGGGAAATATACAGGACATCTGCCGCCTTATTGAAGCTCCCATAGTGGTTGATATATACAAAGGCCTCAATATTTTCGATGTTCAATTGCCTTCCCCTCCATCTCACTCATATAATATTTACTTTTCCAATCGATTAACAAGGAATTAAAGCAGTACTTACCTATAGATTTAGTTTATATCTTATTCACAGCTCCTTTTCTTGTCAACTAATCACGCTTATAGATAGAACTTTTCTATCCTTTTATCAGAAATGTTAAATTCCTCTTATATTCATCGGATTTGTCGATTATAATGAAGGTCATTCATTCGGATTAGGAACAGGAGGCATACGATGTCCAGCTTCAAAGAGATCCATATCCGCAACGCAGCGGATTCAGACCGTGATGCCATTGCCGAACTACTGCTGGAGGCCTATGGTCAATATGCTGCCGAACTGCCTGAGCCCTTTTGGGCTGAATACCGTCATTCCATTCTTGATTCTGTAGATGGAACTGCTCCATATGCGCGGATCATCGCTGAGATGGACAACCGGATTATCGGAAGTGTGCTGCTCTTCCTCTCCTCTGAGAAAGCGTACGGGAGACCGGAGCTGGGCATCCATTCCCCAATTATCCGTCTACTGGCCGTCTCACCGGGTGTCCGGGGCCGCGGGATTGCAGCACTACTCATCCGCGAAGCAGCCAGAAGATCCAAGGAGCTTGGAGCCGCTACCCTGAATCTCCACACCTCGGATATGATGGCTTCAGCGATCAGGCTCTACGACAGACTAGGTTTCCAGCGGGCCTATGACACCGATATTATGAACGGAAATACCCTGGTCAAGGGCTATTGCCTTGATCTGGAAGCCTTCTCCAGTTCTTATAGATAAGGGATACCCTATTAACTTACCTTTGTAAATTGAATAGATTGTAATTGCTCATCCGCTCCTTTAAAATTAACCTTATATGATGAATAAGGGGCTTTACCTATGAATTTTACAGCGATTGACTTTGAAACTGCCAACTCCAGCCGCTCCAGTGCCTGCGCTTTGGGACTTGTTCAAGTGAGAGAAGGCGCAGTGAGCGCCGAGCATGTATGGCTGATTGATCCGCAGCAGCGGTTCGATGGCATGAATATTGCGATTCACGGGATCACCCCCTCAATGGTTGAGGGTAAGCCTACGTTTGACGAGCTATGGCCAACGCTTAAACCGCTGCTGCAGGGAGAGGTTGTGGTAGCGCATAACGCTGCCTTTGATATGAGTGTCCTGCGTTATTGTCTGGACCGCTCGGCCTTCAGCTATCCGGATTTTCAATACATGTGCACCTACCTGCTTGGCAAAAAGATGCTGCAGGAGCTGCCCTCCCATAAACTGAATGTGATGTCCCAGTATTTCGGGATCAGCCTGAAGCATCACGATGCACTGGATGATGCCAGGGCTGCAGCTGCCATTCTGCTCAAGCTGATGGAACGCGGGCAGCATACTGATCCCTTACATCTGGCCGGGAGTCAAGGCTATAAGGCTGGAACGATGTATGCCGGCGGCTATACCCCTTTCAAGTCTCCGCCTAAGAAAGCTGCCAAGAAACCTTCAGCCAAAAAATCTGCTACCACCAAACCTTCCGGTGCTCCGGGTCTTTCATCCTCTTCTGTTTCCCTGGGCCGGAAAGATTTCGGCGGTTCATCTAACTTTAGCAGTTTCTTTTAAATTCTGCCCGGACCGCCAGCGCTTCCCCCAGCACACAGAACCCCCGATCCATGTAGCGGATCGGGGGTTCTTCCTGCTTCTTCTTGCTACACAACCCTATCTATATCCATTGAACTTGAAAACTACTAAAAAGGGTAAATGACGGAGGAGAAGTTTGGAACTGGAGGAGCGAACGCGTCCGCCTTTATATTTGGATTTCTACCGCGTCCAGCGGTTTCAATCAGGAAATCCAAATATAACAGCGGCCGGAAGTCCAAACATTCTCTGCAGTTACGTTCCATCCCGCGTTAGTATAATTTCAGTTCAGCTTATCTAGATCTTCAACCGATACACAGCCTTATTCTCCAGCCCCCGGATGAATGGCGTCCATTCCTCAGTCTCCGGTGTCGTATCCAGCGCGTCTTCCACCATCTGCAGCTTCGCATCCATCGCATCAATATGATGAAGAGCCACGGCCTCTGCCGTCTGCGGCTGAACCGGGCTTCCCCACTCACCCAGGTTATGGTGGGATAATACGAGATGCTGTAAGCCGAGCACTTTTTCCGATTCCAAATCAATACCTGAGCGGATCGCTGCCTCAGTGATCCAATTAGAAGCCATAGAGATATGACCGATCAGCTTACCCTGCACACTGTAGTCAGACACAATCCCGAACTGCGAGATCATTTCCTCGGGCTTGGCGATATCATGCAGAATAATCCCCGCCTTCATCAGGTCGGGATTCAGGAACGGCCGCTGCTTGCAGAGGAACTCCCCGATTTCCAGCATCCGCACCATATGATAAGCAAGACCGGCAAAATAAGCGTGATGATGGGTTTTGGCAGCCGGATAATGCATTAATTTCTCTTCCACTTTACCCACACAAAACGATACAATGGTCGCAATCTCCGTGTCGGTGATGCTATTCATCACTCCCTTGATGGTATGAATCAGATCCACCGGACGAATGGGTGCGGACCTTATAAAATCAGTCAGTGAAACATTATCCGAATCACTTGCCAGTCTGATCTTGGTAACCTTCACTTGAAGCTTTTCGCGGTAGGTATGCGCAACCCCGCGTACCTTCACAAGTGCCATCGGGAAAAAGGTCTCTTTATCCGTTGTGCTTACATCCCAAAATTTGGCCGAGATTTGACCGCTGGAATCTCCCAGAACAATATCAAAATAATCCTTTGGAGGAGTACCGTTTGTTTGTTTGATTACCAGCTCCCGTAGCAGATAAAAGCCGACAAATTCATCCTGCGGAGATAGCTGTTTAATAAGTGTCATTTTGGAGCCTCCCATTACTAACAGGATCTTAGCCTGTTGTGTATATTAAACTTTAGACATTCACCTCCAAAATCCCTCTAATTACTATACGATTCCTAATTGGATTTATGCTCTCGTCCCACTACATGCCGTTCTTCATCGATAAAAAAAGGGGTTATCCCAGGCCAATTGCAAATGACCAAGGATAACCCCTTCAATGCTTATTAGGAAATTACTTGCCTGCGGTTTCCAGAGCGGCTTTGATCGCTTCTACCACTTTGGCGGAAACTGCCTTCTCATCATCGTTGGAACCGAATGCAGCCGCACGATATCCGTACTTGTGCAGACCAGAACCGGACGAGGTAGTCTCAATTTCGGCTTTTACAGCTTTTTCAGCGTCGGTCAATTGATTGAGTCCCTTTACTTTGCCTGCATAGTCCAGGAAGTAGAGAACCATGTTCACAGGAACACCGTTTTTGACATAGACCATAACATTTACCGACTTGTCAGTACTTACACCAATGAAGGTTCCGTCAAAGTAAGCTGCTTTGTTCGCTTCAGTAACTTCGGCTTTGCCGTAAGCTCTGTCCACAGCAGCCTTTAGTGCCTTGCTGCTGCTGGTTGCGCCAGATATTGCATCTACTTGCTGAACGCCTTCTCTTGTGCCTGCGGCAAGGAAGCTGGCTGTCAGCTGAGGAAGGGCTTTTTGTACTTCAACATAAGCGTTTTTACCCAGGTCAACCATGTTCATGCCTACACGGGTAAGCGTTACATTTACGATTTTACCATTACGCAAGGTAACATCAGCTTTGTTGGTTCCTTTATCATAAGCATCACCGTAGGCGGTGAATGTACCGTCTTTATAAGTGCCTTGAACTTTGGAAGCATTGGTCAAAGCGTCAACCAGAGCTGCCTTTGCTGCTGCAGACAAGGTTTCTTGACCGTTTACATAATCCATTTCTACGCCTTTGTCCAGCATAGCTGCTGTAAGCTGGTTCACCAGCGTTTTTTGTTCTGGAGTCAGCTTGTCGTCAGCAATCAGCTTGCCGTCGGTTCCAAACAAGCTCATTTTAATACCAGTTACCTGGTCTGCTGCTACATCAACAAGCAGCAGGACTTTGGAAGCATTGTCTACACCGGCAAATTTTCCGTCAAAATACTGGCCGGCTGTTGGAACTTTCAGAGCCTTTTCAAAAGCTCTTTCTACAGCCTGATTCCAGCCGTGGCTGCTTTCGGTAGCGCCGGAAATGCCGTCTACTTTCTCATCATAATTAGCGATATAAGAACCATTAGCAAGTAATTTTGCAGTCATTGGTGCATTGGCGTTTACCACTTCGGCATAGGCAGTTGCACCTCTGTCGATCAGGTTGGTGCCCAGTCTGTACAGCTTTACATCTACCAGCTTGCCGTTGCGGATAATCACATCTGCTCTTTCTACGCCTACGCTTCTTGCAGTACCGTAAGAAGAATAGAATCCGTCAATGTAAGCGGAAGTGTTGTTGATGGTAGCGTTTTGTTCAGCATCCCAGAAAGCCTTGATAGCAGCCTTGGATTCTGCTTCGTAGCCGGCAACTGGCTGAGCGGAAGAACCGTTAGCGAGCAGTACAGGTGTAATTGCCGTAATCGCAGCAGTCTGTTCTGCAGTGTACGCCTTCTCATCCACGAAACTTCCATTGGCATTCAGCGGATACAGCTTAACAGCAGTAAGCTTGTTCGCATCGTAGCTGGCGAATACTGCGTATTTGCCTTCTGGATCCACACCCATGTGGTCTCCGGCAAAATAAGTAGCATCAGCAGGTTTTACCTTAAGCGATCTTTCAAACGCTCTGTCTACCGCCAGCTTCCAGCCGTTGCTGGAGCGTGTTGCGCCGGAAACAGCATCAACTGCTGCTGCACTGTCTCTGGTTTGGCCAAGCAGTCTTTCTTTCATCAAACCGTAAGCCACCCATACGCCGCTGTAATTGTCGCGTGCATTGACATCGATGATTTTCGGATTGGTTCTCATAAGCTCGATAGCCGTAATCTTGCCATCTTTGATTGTTATTTTAGCGCCTTCAGTACCTTTGGAGTAAGCGTTACCATAAGCAACGTACACTCCATCCTGATACACAGCTTGTTTTACTGTTACAGGTTTAGCAGTTGCTACCGGTTTGGCTGTAGTAACTGGTTTAGCTGTAGCAACTGGTTTTGCCGTGGCAGCTGGTTTGGCTGTAGCAACTGGTTTGGCTGTCACTTTTGGCGTTGCTGCCGGTTTGGCTGTAACAACTGGCTTAGCTGTCGCTTTTGGTGTTGCAGCCGGTTTAGCTGTCGCTTTTGGCGTTGGTTTCGCTGTTGCTTTCGGTGTTGGCTTAGCCGTTGGCTTTGGCGCAGCGGCTGGTTTGGCTGTAGCTGCCGGTGCTTCTTCCGATGCTGCTGAAACCGCATCCACCTTCAGGTTCAGAGCTGGTGCATTAATCGTGTACGCAAGTGGTGCGAGCAGCAAAGCTGCGGTGACTGTCAAAGAAATTAGCTTTTTCAATGAGTATTCTCCTTTACCATATCCCCAGTAGTATGTAGCATTTCAAATACAAGCTTTACCATGCTTATCGTCTCTTCTGTTCTTATGAGGTTCCTCCTTTGTCTTCATAAGACATAAGAGCCCATCCCCCCTCTCCAGTTCGTGCGCGACCCATCCCGTGTACGAAAGAATGCATCCATTTTATATGGTCTATACAAAAGGTGAATTAATTCACATAAAAGGATTCAAGCCTGCCAGCGGTAATTTCTGGCTTGATGGTATCAAATTTATCCTTTGATTCTCTGTATACAAAATCACATACCCTATAAGAAACATCACTATTTCGAAATTAATTCAAAATAGGTACTTTTATTTCCTCTCATTTTCTCCCATTTACTCCGGGTTATGATAATCATGTGATTCTTTATATTGTATTCTCAATAATGGATGTGATATTTTAAAACAATGTCTATTGAATAGAAAAGAGTCCTAACCTTGCTGTCCCCCCTCCTGCCGGAGTCATTCTCGCTCAAATTGGAACAGTCCCCAATGCCAAGGCCGTCCGGCCCTATCTGCAAACAATGTATAAGCTGGCCATCGAAGGCCGGGAGCTGCTCGAAGAAGGCGGCGGGCAATCAGACACCTCATTGCAAGACTGGATCTGAAAGTCCCCTTCATATGCTTAGAAAATAATACAAGCCGCCTATCCGCATCAAAACATGCGAGTAGAGCGGCTTGTCAGCCTGATTCCGTAAGGACTCTATGAATGAAAGTTCGACTCATGCAGTCAACTGTTTGTATTTGGAAGTCAATTCCTCAAACCATTGCTTATCCTGTAACGACAGTGCAAAATCGATTAATTCGGCGATTTCTCCCGGCTGCAATTCAGGTGAATCGTTGAAACTCACCTCTGCCCATGCCACAGCCTCTCCGTCAGCACCTTCTGCAAAATCATAAGAAAAACGAAGCTTGATATCACTCTCCAAAAATTCGTTCCTCAGGAAGTACAGCACCTCACACATCAGAACCGGCCGGGTATGGTTGTCAAAGATACACTCCATAACCTTGGCCCAGTAGTGCTGGTTGCTGAGATGCAGCTTGTCATTGGTTAACAGATACTGCTCACCTTGAAAATCATTAACGAACCTCAGTTCAAGCGGCTCCATTTTAAAAATCGCTGCGATTTGCTTTCTGGTGATATTCACGATGTCCTGCGTATCCAATCTCATCATTTCATACACCCCGTTCCTCATATTTGGGCTTTCCGTACCTTGTCATCATCACAATAAGGCAATAATTTTAATTAATTTAAAAGTATTATCGTCTATTTTCTGCTGTTTGTTAATGTTTTTTATGAAAATTTTAAAAAAACATGTTTCTTAATGTGATGAAATGGTTAAATTATATGTTTTGATTACAATATCGTTACTTTTACAGCCCGGGGAGTCTAAAAGTACTACATCAAGCGATTATTTCCATAGTAAAAATGGGGTATCCCAGTCAAATGAATGACTGTAGACACCCCATCGCTTGAACTGGCTATTTTGAACTATACAAACAAGGAAACGAGTTGAATTCCCTCTTCCGGCGAAATGCGGACCAAGCCTTTATCGGAGATGCGCAGGGTCGGGATCACCGCCAGCGCAAGCAAGGACAAGGTCATAAAGGCATAGTTCAACGTACACCCCGAATCATAAAGCGCCTTGCTGATCGCCGCAGATTGTGCCGCTGCAATTTCGAACGGCTCTACGGACATCAGTCCGGCAATAGCCAGCGGAAAAAGCGTGGTTCCGGTGGCTGTGATTACAGCCACACCGCCCTGAGCTTCAGCTACCGCCCCCGCCGCTGTCGCCATCAGTTCATCATCATTGCCAATCACCAGCACATTGTGGCTGTCATGGGCCACGGTCATGGCTATGGCCGCAGGCTCATGGAAGCCGATTCCTGCTACAACACCAACCGATTTGTTGCCGGTTCCTCTGTGGCGCTCAAAGACAGCTATTTTGCAAAGACCGTTCTCCACTTGCAGTCTTCCTGCTTCTACGGGCAACTGCAGAATAAGCTCCTCTGTCTCCACATGGTTCTCAATAACACGGATGACCCGTGTTGACAGATTACCAGACTCAATGGGCGCATGGATCACAAAATCCTCAGCCACTGGGAGCTGCGGCAAATGAACTGAAGTCAGCACTTCATCAGGATACGTATACGTCTCGAGGGGAGCAGTAATGAACCCATTCTCGGCCACTACAACGCCTGCCGCTATAGTCATCACTACATGAACATCCGCCAGATTGCCATCCAGCAAAATCATATCGGCACAGGACCCCGGTGTAATCGAGCCGATATCACGGGCAACTCCAAAGCGCTCAGCAGTGTTGATCGTCGCCATTTGAAAGGCGGTCACCGGCTTCACCCCTTGAGAGATGGCATGGCGCACCACAAAATCCATATGACCTTCGTCACGCAAGGATTCCGAGCTGCGGTCATCGGTCACGAGCAGCATCCGGCGCGGGTCCAGCCCATGCTCCGTGTGTGCGGTAATCGTCTTCGCCACATCATGCCAGGCGGAGCCGCGGCGCATTTTGGCATACATGCCCAGACGGACGCGTTCGATTACATCCTCGGCCGTGACACACTCATGATCGCCGGTTACGCCAGCGGCCGCGTACACCGGAAGCCTCCAATCATTCGAAGGCCAGGTGAAATGCCCATCTACCACCCGGCCTGCGCGCAATGTCGCCTGGATTTCCCCTAGCATTTTTGCATCGCCGTAAACCACACCGGGGAAGTTCATCACTTCGCCCAGCGCAATAACGTCGTCGCCCCAAGTATAGGCTTCCGCTACCTCGACCGGTCCTATGGAAGCACCGGTCGTTTCAAATTCCGCACCCGCCGATGGCACACAGGAGGCTACCTGCATATATGCAGCGAGCGGTGTTCCGCGCATCTCCTCCAGCATCAGCTGAATACCCTTCAGTCCGAACACGTTGGCAATCTCATGCGCGTCGAAGAATCCGCCTGTAGTACCAAGCGGCAACACCGCGCGGGCAAATTCCGTCACCGTCAGCTGCGTGCTCTCAATATGACAGTGTCCGTCCAGCAGACCCGGAGCCAGATATCTACCGGCGGCTTCAATGACCTGAGTGCTTTTGCCGATCATGTGTGAGACGTCCTTGCCTACATATGCGATACGTCCGCCCTGGACGGCGACAGACATTCCCTCCAGAATTTCACCAGAGCATACATTGACGAGTTTGCTTCCAGTAACAACCAGGGTAGCCGGCAGATCGCCTCGCGCGGTAGCCACAAGATCCGGGACACAATCGGCAAGCGGGTTTCTTTTATATAACATATACTTCTCTCCTCCCGTGGGCATGTACAAACAGCATTATACCGGATAGGATCGCTTTAATCCGCATTTGCTTCATATACATCTAATGCCGCCTGAACGCCAAGCCCGCAAGGAGCTGCATAACCGTGCCGCAACAGGGCAGCCTCCAGCGCGCCCAGCACACGCAGTACATTATTCTCACGGCAGCTGAAGCCCATGGTGCCAATGCGCCAAATCAGCCCTTTTAGTGGACCGAAAGAGCTGGCAATCTCAATGCCAAAGCGGCTAAGCAGCATCTCCCGCACCGACTCGCCGTCCACCCCTTCCGGAATGAGTACACAGGTCACAACCGTCAGCTTGCTCCCCGGGTCTCCATATAGCTCTAGGCCCATCGCCGTAAGTCCAGCGACCAGAGCCCGTTCGTGCAAGGCATGCCGGGTATGCCGCTCCCGAAGCCCTTCTTCCAGTACGAGCCGCACTCCCTCCCGCAGTGCGTAGAGCATGGAGGTCATTTCAGTATGGTGATTCAGCCTCTGTTCGCTCCAGTAATCCTGCAGCATGCCCAGATCAAAATAATTGCTGCGAACCACTGGCAGCTCACTGCTCTGAGCTCCGCCTGTGCGCAGTCCGCGTTCTACCTGTTTACGCTTCATAAGTTTGGCTTCGGCGCGCTCATTATAGGTTACCGGCGCCATGCCTGAAGGAATGGACAGGCATTTCTGTGTGCCGCCGATAACGGCATCCAGCATCCAGGCATCCGTCTCCACCGGCACTCCGCCAATAGTCGCCACAGCATCCACAATCAGCAGCGCATCGTGCTCACGGCAGGCCCGCCCAATCCCGGCCAGCGGCTGCACCCGTCCAGTCGAGGTCTCGCCATGAACCATGGCAACCACGTCAGGTTGGAAGCTATTGATCGCGGTGATGACTTCTTCCGGCGTAAATACACTGCCCCAGGTTTTCTCGATTGTGAATACCTCGGCACCGCAGCGTTCGGCGATCTCATGCAGCAGATGGCCGAACCGCCCATAGATCGGAATCAGCACACGGTCACCCGGAGCGATCAGGCTGACCATTACCGCTTCAATACCGGAGCGAGAGGTACCGTCTACGGGATAAGCCCATTTATTCTCCGTTGCGAACAGCTCGCGCAACATCCCCATCGTCTCATTCATAATGTCTGTAAATTCAGGATCGAATTGTCCGAGTACCGGAAAAGACATCGCCCGCAGCACGCGCGGATCGACCTCCACCGGTCCGGGGGTCATAATGCACCGCAGGGATGGCGACAAATCTTCGTACCGCTTCATGATCATCTCTCCCTCTATAGGTTCAGCTTTCCTCATAGGCAAGCTTATATAATAATGCTGTCAGAACATCCAGCCCAGCCGCCAGCTCTTCCGGTGAGGAGTATTCTTCCGGAGAATGGCTGATCCCTGCCCGGCTGGGCACAAAAATCATCGCCGCCGGACACCTTGGTGCGAACAGCTGGGCATCATGCCCCGCTCCGCTCACCATACTGCGGAAGCTTCTCCCCTGCTCCTGGCAGATGTGTTCAAGAGCTTCACAGAGCGCCGGGTTCATCGGCGCGGGAGACGTAGCCAGCGTCTGCTCAAGCTCAAGCTTAAGCCCGCGCCGGGCCGCAATCTCTCCGAACTTTGTCATGACCCGGGAACAGAAGCTCTCCAGCCGCTCTGCCTCACTGTGGCGGATATCCAGCGTGAACTGCACTTCGCCCGGGATCACATTCGAGGTTCCCGGAAAAACTTCCAGCCTGCCGGTAGTGGCTACCAGCGGCTCTCCCGCTTCCACAGCAAACTGCTCAAGCGCAGACAACATCTCCGCTGTACCGGCAAGCGCATCCTGGCGCAGCCCCATCGGCGTTGTTCCGGCATGATTCGCGGTTCCAATGACTCTGGCAGTGAATCGTCTTTGGCCAACAATCGCCTGCACCACCCCGATTTGCTGGGCGGACTGCTCCAGAATGATTCCCTGCTCGATATGCAGTTCGACATACATCCCGATGTCGTCTCTCCGGGCGGAATTCATGAGGCGGTCACCGTGATTATCATGATCAGTCCGGCTCCCCTGGTTTGGTAGGCCGCAGGACTCCATCGCCGCCATGAGTGTAATCCCCTCCAGATCAGAAACAGACTCTGCCACGCTTCCGTTATATAGGCCCGTCACATTCCCGGAACCCCAGAACGTCAGCGGAAAGCGGCTCCCCTCCTCCTCACAGAACGCAGCAACCTCCAACGTCCGCAGCGGCGGCCCAAAAGTTTCTGCCAAATAGTGCATCGCGGTGACTGCAGCCGCTACTCCATAAGCTCCGTCATATTTGCCTCCGTTCACCACGGTGTCGATATGGGAGCCGGTAAGGATGACTTTATCGGAATCCTGTGATCCGCTCAGCCGTCCAAAGACATTACCTACTGGATCCGTATGAACCTCCAGGCCGAGCCCAGCCATTTTTTCCTGCAAAAAATGCTGTGCCCCGCTCCACTCCGGCGTATATAACAGGCGGGTAACACCCGGACCCGGAGTGCTGAACGCTGCCAGTTCCTCGAGCAGCTCCAGCATATCCGTAGCCGGTGCGTGCAGGAACGGTCTCTTCATAGAGCAGGCTGCGTATAATTAATTTGCAGCCATTCCCCTTTGTCCGGCGAGACCACACCTTGTTCAGCGGTATATACCACATTCCCCCGGCAGATCGTGGCTGTAACCTTGCAGGATAAAGTCATTCCGGTATAGGGGCTGTGCTTGTGCCGATAGAACAGATCCTCTGCAGCCAGTGTGTAATCGGCCGTTGGGTTCAGAAGCACCAGATCGGCATCCAGCCCCAGCGCGATAGAGCCTTTGCGGTGGTCAAGTCTGAATCGCCGCGCCGGCTTCTCCGACAATAAAGCCGAGACTAGGGTGACCGGCAGTCCGCGTACATGAACTCCTTCATGGAACATCAGCTCCAGGCTGCTCTGGGCCCCCGAGATCCCGCCCCAGGCTTCAAAAAACGTTAAATCAGGATTCAGCTTAAGCTCAGGCGGACAAGGCGAATGATCGGAGGCGATCAGATCGATTTTGCCCTCAGCCAGCACCTCCCACAGCTTTTCCTGCTCTTCAAGGCTTCGGAGCGGCGGAGCGCATTTGGCTACAGGCCCCAGCTGTTCCATGCTGTCTTCACTCAGCATCAGATAATGCGGACAGGTTTCCGCCGTCACATCCAGTCCGCGCTGCTTCGCAGCATGGATCATCTCAATCGCGGCAGCCGTGCTGATATGCACGAAATGCAGCCGGCAGCCGGTGCGTTCACTGTACAGCAGCGCCCGTGATACTGCCTCAAGCTCCGCAATCGCAGGGCGGGAAGCCGCGAAGTCCCGCGCCCCGGTCTTACCGCTGCGTACGGCATCCGCCGATAACACGGCCGTAATATCTTCACTCTCCGCATGCAGGGCGAGAATACCGCCGAGTGCTACGATTTTTTGCATTCCCAAATACAGCGTCTCGTCATCCACCTCACGGAAACGCCCTTCTCCTTCACCGCCGGGATTAGAGATAAAGGCCTTGAAGCCAGTCACACCGGCCTTCGCCAGATCCTCTAAATCCTCCAGATTCCCTGGAACAAGACCGCCCCACAATACATAATCCACTGCAGAATTCCGGGAGGCAGCTTCTGTCTTGAGCTGAAGTGCAGCCTGATTTACCGTAGGCGGATTCCCATTCAGCGGCATATCCGCATAGCAGGTACACCCCCCTGCTGCTAACGCTGCCGAACCGGAACGAAATCCCTCCCAGTGGCCAAACGCCGGTTCATTAAAGTGTACATGCATATCGATCATTCCCGGCAGTACATAGTGCCCCTCCGCATCTATGAGCGTAGTATCTGCCGCCGCCCGAAGCCCTTGGCCCAGTGCAGCGATCTTTCCGTCCTTAACCCCAACATCCAGCTTCCGTACTTCTCCGGGCAGCACGACATCTCCATTTTTGATAATAAGCTCGTATGATTCCTCCATGAATCGGTCACCTCCGGTCATTAACTCTTGCTCTATTTAGCTGCCCCGGTATGTACTGTAGCCTCCGGGAGCAACAAGCAGCGGAACATGGTAATGATCTTCTGTCTTGGTGATATTGAACCGGATCGGGACCTGTTCCAGAAAAAAAACTCCTTCCAGTCCGTTACCTCGAAAGTAATCTCCAGCCATGAACAACAGCTCATAGCAGCCCGTGACTAGTTCCACTCCTTCCAGCAGCGGAGCATCCAGTCTGCCGTCATGGTTTGTAGTTGCCTCACGCAACAGCTTGCCTGGGCCTTCCGCAAGGCTCCAAAGTTGCAGTTTCATCCCCGCGGCCGGCAATCCACGTGACAGATCCAGCACATGAGTTGTCAGACGCCCGCTCATGCTCCAGACCCTCTTTTCCAGCTATGTCTATCTATCAAGCGGACGCTCACAGACTGCTGAACCGTTCCCGCATTCATTTCCAAATCATCAGCAATCCCAAGTCTGCATCCCGGATTCCCCAATTCACAGGCTATACCTACTATCCCCGCTCCAGTCATGGTAGAGCACCTCCGCTGGTTCTATTGGTCCTATATCTTCTGTTTCAATTCACTCTCGCTTTATAGCTCCGTCGTCTTCTCTTGGATCAGATCATTCAGCCGAAAAGCGGTGATTTTGCCAATCTCAGTAAGCGCCTGCTCCCACTCTTCCTCCAGTGTCCGGTTCACACGTTCTTCAATAGACTGGATGATATCATCCTTATTCTTGCCGCGCACAGCCAGGATAAATGGAAAGCGGAATTGTTTCGTATATGCGGCATTCAGCGCGGTAAGCCTGGTGAATTCCTCCAGAGTCAGGCGGTCCAATCCAGCCCCCTGCTGCTCCGCTGCCGATAACGGACTGACCTGAAGCCGGGTCGCCAAATCCGGATGTGCGCGCAAAAGTTCCTCTACCTGTTCTTGCTCCGCATTACGTGCCGTATGCACCATAATCTTGTGCAATTCTGCGATGGAGTGAAACGGAATATGCGCATACGCCCCCTCCGCTACCCAAGGCGAATGTTCGAAGATTCCTCCAAGATTCACTACAAATTCCGCTTCGCTCATACGGTTTATCTCTTCCAGTGTCAAAAATATAGGCGGTGTCATCGTCACAGGCTTTCCTTCTTTCTCCAGTTAACTCTTTCCCGATTGTTTTTAATTTTAACTTAGATGCTCGAATTGCATAAAATGGGCGTGAGATTCAGAACCGCTGCTCTCGAATGAACGGAGTTCCCAGTGATTCCGGTGTGCCGGAGGGCTTGTTGCGGTTGCGGTAGCCGAGGTACATAAGTACCAGAATCGTTACAACGTATGGAATCATTTTGAGGAAATAGGGTGGAATCGTACTGCCGAGCAACTGCATGCGAAATCCTAGTGAATCAAGTGCTCCGAATAAATAGGCACAGAACAATGCGCGAAGCGGATTCCATCGGGCGAAAATCACCAGACCGACAGCGATCCAGCCCCGGCCTGCCGTAAGCCCTTCATTCCATGTCGGTGCGTAAGACAACACCATGTCGGCACCCGCAAGACCAATCAGCACAGTTCCGGCAGTGACATAGCTGTAACGGATCAGCTGTACGCGGATGCCCATAACGTCAGCTGTCGCCGGGCTGTCTCCAACGGCCCGCAAATGCAGACCCCAGGAGGTGTGGTGAATCAGCAGATGCAGCGCGAGCACCAGCAGTAAGCTGAACCAGGTCAGATCATCCATACGGCCGAAGATATCACCGACTACCGGAATCGGCTTCACCCAGCCCAGATCCAGCTTGGGCGAAGTACCCGGCAGCGGAATGCCACTGATGGACTTGCCCAGATAAGCACTTAGACCACTGCCGAACAAGGTCATCGCCAGGCCGGACATGGTCTGGTTGGCACGCAGTGTGACACACAGGAAGGAATGAACGATGCCAAGTACAGCAGTGATAGCCATGGCCGCAAGGAGAGCCAGCAGCAGATTTTCTGTGCGGATATAAACGATACAGGTGGTGACCGCCCCCATCAGCATCAATCCTTCCGCACCCAGTTGGATAATGCCCGCCCGTTCATTCAGGATACCCCCGAGTGTAGCCAGCAGCAGTGGTGTTCCGGCGGATATGGCGGCGATTAATAACTGTGTAGTGAAATCCATGGGTAAACTCCCTTCTCTAAGAGGATGCTGCTATGCGCTCCGGCGGATGCGGAAACGGTGAATCATATCCCCGGCAATCAGAAAAAACAGGATTGCCCCCTGCAGCATTTCCGAAATGGACGAAGGCAGACCAATGGTCTGCACACTGTAGCCGCCGACAATGAGGCCGCCGAACAGGATCGAGGTAACGATAAGACCGAGCGGATTCAGCTTGGCAAGCCAGGCGACAATAATAGCGGTGTAGCCGTAACCCGGCGAGATTCCCTGCATCAGCTTGTGCGTGACGCCGGACACCTCGGCCATGCCTGCAATGCCGGCCAGACCGCCGCTGATCAGCATGACAATAATAATATGCTTCTTGATGTGAATCCCCGCATAGCGGGCAGCGGTCGGATTGGCACCAATGAGGCGCAACTCATACCCCCAGCGGGTAAATTTGATCATCAGATAATAGATGGCTACCGCCACCAGACCAAAGATCAACCCGATATGCAGTCTCGTGGTTCCCAGCACCGGCAGCGACTGGGCGGCGGTGAACATCGGTGAGCCTGGGAAATTGAATCCCTTAGGGTCTTTCCATGGACCAAACACTACATAATCCAGCGCAAGCAGTGCTATATAATTCAGCATCAGAGAGGTGATCAGCTCGTTGACGCCGAAATGGGTCCGCGGAATCGCGGTCATGAGTCCCCAGAGAGCTCCGGCGGCTGTTCCGGATACAAGCATCAGTGTAATAGACCAGAAGGAAGACAGATCGGGAAAATAGATGGTTACCGCCGTAGCAGCCATTGCCCCAACAGTAAGCTGTCCCTCCGCGCCGATATTCCATACGGAGATGCGGTATGCAACAGCAATCCCCAGTCCGCACAGCAGCAACGGTATCGCTTTAACCATTGTTTCGGTGAAGCCATAGGAGGTGCCGAAAGCCCCGCGGAACATTTTTTCGTATACAGTAATCGGGCTCATGCCGTTAGCGGCGATGAACACCGCACAGAGCAGAAGCGCCAGAATGATAGACAGAACCGGTGACCACCACGGGGAACGCGTACGGCTTGCATCATACTCCAGACACATGGGGAACCATTTGCCGGGTTTGGCCGGAACGGAGTTCATCAGTACGGCGTCACTTGTATTTTTGGGACTCATATGGCGCTTGCCTCCTTGTTCCGGATTCCGGCCATGAGCAGGCCAATGTGCTCCCGGTCCGCATGCTCATGATCACTCTCACCTATGATCGAACCGTTGTACATCACCAGAATCCGGTCAGATAACTGAAGCAGTTCATCCAGATCCTCAGATATCAGCAGCACTCCGCTGCCCGTACTGCGCAGCTCCATCAATAAATCATGCACACCGGCAGCAGCGCCTACATCCAGCCCCTGCGTAGGATGGACCGCTACCATCAGCTTCGGCTGGTGGCTCACCTCACGGGCAAACAGCAACTTCTGCTGGTTGCCGCCTGACAGCTGCTGTACCGGGGTATCCAGCTCTGGTGTTTTGACATTGAAGCGTTCGACCAGTGCCTGCGACCAGGAACGGTTTTTAGCCGCCTTCAGGAATCCGAATTTGGAGTGTTCGTCACTGCGGTAAGACTTGAACAGCAGATTATCTACAGAGCCCAGACGTCCGGCCAGGCCGCTCTTCATCCGGTTCTCCGGCACATGGGAGATGCCCGAATCAATAGCGCCGCGCACCGAAGCCGATTTGACAGGTTGGCCGTCAAATTCGATGTCACCGTTCTTCCAGGTTCGAAGCCCTGTCAGTACTTCTGCAAGCTCCTTCTGACCATTGCCGGCAACCCCTGCAACCCCTACAATCTCACCTTCGCATACCTTGAGGGACAGGCCGTCCAGCGCCTTGCGGCCGTGATCGGCAGTGACCTCCAGATTATTGACCACCAGCAGAGGCTCCCCAACGGAGGCTTCGCGCTCCTGGCGGGTAATTTCAACCTCGCGTCCAACCATCAGGCGGGCCAGCTCCAGTTCATCCGTCTCTGCTGTGGCCAGCGTTGCAATCATTTTCCCTTTGCGCATGACGGAGATACGGTCAGAGGAGGCCATAACCTCCTTCATTTTATGCGTAGTCATGATGACCGTCTTGCCAGCCTGCTTCATGACCTGCAGAGTCGCAAACAGCTGCTCCGCCTCACCGGGAGTCAGCACCGAGGTGGGTTCATCCAGAATGATAATATCTGCGCCACGGTAGAGCGTCTTGACGATCTCCACACGCTGCTGCTCGCCGACGGACAGCTGCCAGATTGGACGGTCCACCGGGAACTTGAGCCCGAACCGCTCCGCCAGACCTTCAATTTCCCTGTGTTTATTCTTAATCCATTTGCTGCCTCGCCAGAAAGACGACTTTTCGCCAAGCACGATATTTTCCGCTGCCGTGAGACTTTGCACCAGTCTGAAGTTTTGAAATACCATGCCGACGCCAAGGAGTGCAGCATCTTTGGGGGAACGGATTTTGGCCGGCTGGCCGTGAACGAGAATCTCGCCTTCATCCGCTCTGTATACCCCTGAGAGCATACTCATGACCGTGCTTTTACCTGCTCCGTTCTCACCAAGCAGCGCGTGAATCTCACCCGCATTTGCCGAAAAATCGACTTGATCGCTTGCCGTTACAGAACCGAATTTCTTCACGATCCCGCGCATCTCAACCGAAGGGTCCTGCATGATGGGACGCTCCTTTCCTTATAGTTGTAGTACGGGTGGGGAAGGTTCCGCTGTACGGAGCCCGCCCCACCCATAAGGCCTTGCACTATTCACTTGGTTGCAGCGCTTATTTCGGGATGGTGCCTTCAATGCCTTTGGCCAGCCAGTTCATGGACAGAACTTCTTCAAGGGTCAGCTTTTGGCCTTCCTGTACCTGAACCTTGCCCTGGTTGTCAGTGATAGGGCCGGTGAATACATCCAGCTCTCCGCTGATGATTTTGGCCTTGGCATCTTCTACAAGCTTCTTCACATCATCCGGAACCTTGCTGCCGAACGGTGCAATGTCAATCATACCGTCAGCCATATCCCCGGAGTACTGTTCGTTCTTCCAGGTTCCGTCCATTACGGACTGAACAGCCTTCACATAATAAGGTCCCCAGTTCCATACAGGGTTGGTCAGATAGCTATCCGGAGCGTATTTGCCCATGTCGGAGTCATTCCCCCCGGCAAAAGCACCGCGTTCTGCTGCAGCCTGCAGGGTTGCAGGGGAGTCCTGGTAAGCGAGCAGCACATCTGCGCCTTTATCCAAAAGACTGATCGCCGCCTGCCGTTCCGTTGCGGGATCATACCAGGTATTCGTCCAAACCACGTCCACCTTAATATCCGGGTTGACGCTCTGAGCGCCCAGTGTAAAGGCGTTGAGGTTATAAATAACCTCACTAATCGGGAAGGCTCCTACATAGCCAAGGTGATTTTTCTTGGTCATTTTACCGGCTGCAATACCTGCCAGGTAGCTCCCTTGATAGTTTTTGCCGAAATAGGTTCCCATGTTGGCGGCTGTTTTGTAGCCGGAAGCATGCATGAATTTCACGTTTGGAAATTTATTGGCTACGTTAAGGGTATAGTCCATATACCCGAAGCTCGTTGTAAATACGATATCATGACTCTGGGCAAGCTCAGTGATGATGCGTTCGGCATCGGCGCTTTCCGGAACATTTTCTACAGTGTCCGCTTTTATGCCGAGCTCCTTCTCCATATACTGACGGCCCTGGTCATGCTGGTAGGTATATCCGCCGTCACCCGGAGGTCCAATGTAGACAAAGGCAACCGTCGGCTTCTTCGCTGCCGGCTCTGTTGTTGCCGCCGCCTCTGTTGTTGTGCCCGCATTCGCTGCTGCCGGCGCTTTCGTGCTGCTGGCGTTGTTGCCAGAATTATTGTTGCTTCCACACCCTGCCAAAACCACCGCCAACAGGAACATTAATGCGAAGCTGAAAGTAACCGCTTGACCCCTTCTTTTCATAATTCTCCTCCTCCAGTAAATCTCTCATAATAGCTCAAGCCATTAATGTATCTCTACTATACTGAGACACAGCATCCACGTAAATTTATATAACATACGTTTGTGCCATTTTATAAGAACTGAAGTTTTTTTTGTGCCGAACGCACTATGATACCTCGAATCATCTTTAGAATATGTGATAATTCATAACATGAAACTTGGAATCAGTGTTTTTCATGTCATTCCCTATTGTATCAAGCCGGTTTATGTATCACCTCTTTAAAACCGCCAGGGTGAATACCTCAATCTTGCTCTAACATGCTGCGGAAAAGAAACACGAGCTTGAGACGCATGAGATCATTGATCTTTTTGAAATCCACGTCCAGCAGTTCACTAAGCTTCTCAATCCGGTAGGTGGCGGTATTACGGTGAATAAACAGTTTCTTCGCGGTCTCATTCACATGCCCGTCATTATCCAGATAGACCTCCAGGGTACGCAGCATCTCCTTAACGTACTCCGGTTCCCGGCTCTGAAGGCCGCGCAGACTGCTGGTGCAGTATTTCTCCATGGTTTCTGCCGGTATCCGGCGCAGCAGCAGGCTCAGTTCAAGCTGACGGTAATGCACAACATTTCCGTGCCCTCCCCAGTGTTGGGACATCCCCATACATTCCTTGATCTCGGCAAAGGCCTCCCTCAGACCTTCCGGCTTCATCTTGGAGCTGCTGAGTGCAGCACGGGGTGAATAGCCTTTATCAAATTTCAAATTATCGAAACAAGTGTTCACCCATTCCCGAAATTGTTCCGGGCTGTGCGGACCCGCCGGATACAGCGATAACAGACCGTCGTCTATCATTACGTGGATGCCATTCAGCCCATGCAGCTCCGGCTGCTCCAGATATTCTTCCTTCAAGCGAAGCAGTTCTCCGAGGCGGGCTTCTCCTGAAGCGGCAGTATCGGTAAGCATCAATTGAAACGGAGCCTGCAGCAGCTCCACCTCCAGCTTGGCTGCAGCCTTGGCCAATTCACCACAGGACATTCCGCCGCTTAGGAAGCGCCGTAAAAGTCCGCTGAACTCCCTGTGTTCGGCATGCTCGAAATAATCTTCATAACCGGAATGAATATGGTAGGATATCAGTTCGCCCCCCTGAACAAACAAGCTTTCTTCCACAGGCAGCAATAAAGGGTCAATGGAGCAGTATAAAAGATAACCGGAGCACTTGTCGCCCTGCAATAAGGGGATCCGGAACCCGGTTTTGTCACCGATGCGGAAGCGCAGGTTCCGGTTCTGCCAAGGCCAGCCTTCCAGCAGCTTCGGCGCTGTGTTGTCCGAATTATTGAACACCACATCTCCACGGGCGCTGATGACAGCCAGCGGAGTCTCAATCACTTCCGATACCGATTCGAACAGCGGGCGGCTGCGGCCGGACCGCAAAGCAAAACGCATTAGCTTACGCTGCTTATCCATGATGCTCTGAAGCACGCTGGTACTGCGCGTAAGCTCGGCACGGAACAGTCCGTTCATCTGATCGGAGAAAGTAAACTGGAACGGCAGCTCAATCAGCGGAAAATTCAGCGTCTCTGCTTCCGCAATCAGCTTCTCCGGGACTGCGTCCCAGAATCGGCCCAGCTTGATGCCAAGGCCCGCGGAGCCGCGCCGGTTCAGGGTCTGAAGCAACGCCGATGCATCCTCCAGACTGTCCTTAATTAGGTAAGCTGTCGTAAGCAGCATTTCCCCTTCTTTGATCCAATCGGAAATATCCGGGGCATCCATCACATTGATCGATTTGATAATTCGGTGTTTGCCCTTCGAGCCAGCAATCAGCCTCGCTTCGGACAAAGGATAAATGGACAACGCTTCTTCGACCGTTAGATGCATGGCCACCCCTCCTTATATTAAATTCATGTATTGGAAATCCCTTCGTTCTCAATGTTATGTTATGTAACATTATAGATAAAGAGACCTATGATGGGAAGAGGAAAATGCGGATATTCAATAATTGTGTAAGGTAATATCACATTTCCACACAGTCTTAACGATCGGACTCATAACAAAAAGCCGAAATAATACAGAAACGGATCCCCCCTTTAGTAAGGACGGCTTCCGTTTCTGCGTGCGTTATTCATAGTAAACCAAGGGAATGCCTATACTTGGTCACCGAACAACATCACCCTGGCGGGTAAATACACTTTCTAGCCAGCGGTTACTCTTCCGGTGGTTCTCCTTTTCTCGCCAAACAGTTTTTGCCTTGTCTCATCCGCTAAACTCCTGACAATAAAAAAACTCCCGATTCGTAGGGTATACGAACCAGGAATTCTGTCGTCTTCGAAGAACTGTTCATTTCCACATACGCCGGACCCATGAGAGCAGCCGCAGATCCTGACCATGACCGCCTATCACGGATAGGCCCAGCGGCAGGCTGCCAGGTCCCGGCACCGGCAGCGTCACTTGCGGCAATCCGGCTAAGCCGGCGATACAGCTGAGCATCATCGCGCCGCTGCGGTTCTGCTCCAGCTGCGCCAGATCCCCGCCGCGCAGCGGGGCGGGGCCGGGCACGGTTGGGAGGACGATGCAACCGTCCTCTCCAAGCAATTGCCGCAGCCGGGCTGCTATCTCCGCGCGCACCGCCTGTGCGCGGCTGTGATCCTGCCCGGCCAGGCCTGCCGCCCACGCGAAGCGGGCGGCAATATCCGGGCCAAAGAGCGGCTGCGCATGCTCGATCCATGCCCCGTGGGTCGCCCATATCTCGGCGCCCTGCAGTTCCCTGAAGACATCCATCCATGTCTTCAGTCCCTCCGGCGCGATCTCCGTCACGCCGGACTGTCTTGCACCGGCCTGCAGCTGGCGCAGGCCTTGCTTGAGGCTGGCCGCGCTGTCCGCACCGGCCAGCGCCCAAGCCTCCGGCGCGATGTGCAGCATGTCCATCGCGCCTTCCCCGCTGCCCGGAGCTGCTGCTCCGAGCAGGACCTCGCCCGCCCGCTGAAGCAGCTCCAGGCTGTCCGCGATCCAGCCTACGGTGTCGAAGCCCGGCGCGAGCGGAATCACGCCTTCCATCTCCACGGCACCATGCGTCGGGCGGAAGCCGTACACGCCGCAGTACGCTGAAGGCACGCGAATGGAACCGCCCGTATCTGTTCCCAGGGCAAAATCCACATAGCCCGAGGCCACCGCTACCGCCGAACCACTGGAAGAGCCGCCAGGGATTCGGCCTTCGGCACGCGGATTAACCGGTGTCCCATAGTGGTAATTCTCCCCGCCGAGGCTGTACATCAGCTCATCGGTATGCGTGGCCCCCCGCAGGCAAGCCCCGGACTGCAGCAGCCTGCGGACCGCTGACGCATGGGCAGCTGACGGCGGATGGCTGCGCAGCCAATCCGGATTGCCGGCAGAAGAACGATGCCCGGCCACTGCAAATACATCTTTTACAGCAAAGCTAAGTCCAGCCAGCTTGCCGCTTGCCGAACCCGTTACCTCAAGCCCCGGGTCTATAAATGCACCATTCTGATTATCCAGGCCCATCTGTCCCCCTCCTCTCCTCCCGGACAACCCGGGCAATCTCTACCGGTGCATGTAAGCCCCTCTCTTCTAGCCTTTAACACCTTTAGCCCGCCTCTACAGAGATTGAACTTGGAAACTTGATGAAGGGGGGCGTTATCCTTTAGTGGAAAAAGGATCACTAATTTAACTCTTTCGGCTAATGGAAGAGCCTATGTGGGAAAAAGTATCACTAATTCTACTGACAGCGGACGTTTGGGATGACATGCTTGAATTAGGTGTACAAAATCCCATTAACTCCTTCTGTCGCCAGGGTTACAGCCAATTTAGTTTACCTTTTTCCACTTCGCTTAAGTTCCAAGGAGCTTCACTACGTTCATCAAGCTTCAAGTCTACGTTACTGTACAAAGGTGCAACAGATTCTACTTTGAACAGAAATCCATCCTACTCCCGGCCTACCAGCCAATAGCGGCCCCATCGCAGCGAGGATCTGTTCCTCCGCTGCGATAGCCGTTGCCATCGACAGCAATCGCATGTGCATGCCCCACAATTCCATCAAAGTCCCCAACGGTGCGCACCAGATGTCCGGCTTCGGATAGCTGGTTTAGTACCCCGGGTGCCACTCTGCCCTCCACTTTCAACTCCTGGGTGGGCTCGCCCCAGGTTCTGCCCCACACAAAACGCGGTGCGTTCACAGCTGCCTGGGGGTCCATCCCGTAATGCAGCATACGGGTCAGAAGCAGACTCTGCGTCTGCGGCTGGCCTTCCCCGCCCTGGGTGCCATAGAGATAGGCCGGCTTGCCGTCACGGCAGGCCATCGCCGGCATCAACGTGTGAAACGTTCGCTTATGCGGCTCCAGCGTATTGATGTGCCCGGGGTCCAGCGAGAAAAATGAGCCCCTGTTCTGCAGCAGAATCCCCGTATCGCCAGCAACGATGCCTGAGCCAAATTCAAAGTACAGGCTTTGGATAAAGGAAACCGCGTTTCCTTCATCATCTACTACCGCCGCAAAGGCGGTATCCCGGCCCACCGGCTCACTGCCAAGCGCTGCTGCCTTCGCAGGTGAAATCGAAGCCGCCAATTGCTCTGCATACCGTTTATCCAGCAACTGCTCCAGCGGAATCCTGCTGAATGCCGGATCCGTGAGTACCCGGTCCCGGTCGCGGAAACTCAGCTTCAAAGCCTCAACCAGCAAGTGGTAATATTCATAGGAGCCATGCGTGATGTCTCCAAAATTGTAGTGTTCCAGGATATTTAGCGCCATTAGCGCCGTGAACCCTTGAGAGTTCGGCGGAACCTGATAGACCGTGTGGCCATGATAATCCGTAGATATCGGCTCGTCCCAGTTCCCCTCATGAGCGGCAAAATCCTCGCGGGTGAGATACCCGCCGGAAGCCCGCATATAATGACCTATATCTTCGGCGATCTTCCCCTTATAAAAGGCGTCCCTGCCCCCCTCTGCCAGGACCCGCAGCGACGCAGCCAGCTGCTTCTGCACAAACCTGCTCCCGGCTGCCGGAACCGTACCGCCGGGAAGATAGATCGCGGACGCCGCCGGTGACAGCGCCGCTCCTGCCAGCATGCTGTTGCCGTATTGGTCCGGCGACAGCGGAAAACCGCCCGCGGCGTAGCCAATCGCCGGCTCCAGTACCTCCCCCAGGGTCAGGCGTCCATACTCGCGCTGGACGGCTGACCAGCTGTCCGCCATTCCGGGTACCGTAATGGCACTGCGTACCCCGCGTCTCGGAATCGCATCCTCGCCGGCGTAACAGTCTCTGCGGACGCCGTAACCGGAACGTCCGCTGCCGTTGTAAGCCCGGACACGCCCTTCACCAGCGCTGTAAGTGAGCCAAAAAGCATCGCCGCCCAGTCCCGTCATATGCGGATAGACCACACCGAGCGTTGCGCTGACCGCTACCGCCGCATCAAAGGCGTTGCCTCCGTTTTGCAGAATTCGCGCTCCGGCGGCAGAAGCCAGGTAATGGGGGCTGACCACCATCGTTTTTGTGCCGATTACAGGACCTGTCGTCATGCTACCCATCTCCCATTTGTCGTTCAAGTTAGTGTCATTTAACAGCACCGTAAAAACCTTTGTCAATCCGGGCAAAAGAAAACGCACGAGCCGCTCCTATTTTTTGTGAGCTGTGCACAAAGTTTCGTGGAACCGCCTTCCTCCAGGTAGCTGGGAACCGATGAATTGTATAGAATAAGCTCAAAAAACAGACTATCGCCTCCGGGGTGAGTATGGGGCAAATGCAATCAACGCAGCTACCAAGCCTGCCAACTGATTCGTCTGCACTTGCGCTACCCGCTTTGTAAGAATGAAGCCAACTTTGGGAACGCTCAGCAAATATATTAGGAGGTGTCACGTGAACAACAAAGACAACCCATATATACAGCTCACCGTTGCTATGTGCAGGACGGGCATACTCGGTTACGGCGGCGGGCCCTCCGTGATTCCCTTAATCCGCCATGATGCCGTGACCCGTTACGGGTGGCTGACAGATGATGAATTCGGAGAAACACTGGCTATCGCGAATGCCCTTCCAGGCCCTATCGCCACCAAGATGGCTGCCTATCTCGGCTATAAGCTGAAAGGAGTCAGAGGTGCAATCCTCTCTGTGCTGGCGCATATCCTCCCGAGCGGGATCGCCATGATCGCCCTCCTCTCCGTAGTCAACTATTTGAGCGGTTCCAAGGTAGTGGGGGGAATGATCGCCGCCGTTTCGCCTGTCATCGCAGTGATGCTGGGACTCATGGCTTACGAATTTGCCCAAAAAGCCTTTAAAGGCCTGGGCAAGCGGATCGGCGCCGCTTTTCTGCTGCTCGCCCTGGTTCTGCTTGAAGTGTTGCATATCCATCCGGCGATTGTGATCGTGCTGTTCCTCGGTTATGGAACCGTTCACTACCGGATACTCGCAAAAAAACAAAAAGGAGGGACCGCCTAAATGGAATGGCTAAAACTGATTTACGGCTTTTTTATGGCTAATCTGCTAGGGTATGGCGGCGGCCCCTCCTCCATCCCGCTGATGTATGAGGAAATCGTGCCGCATTATGGCTGGCTTACCGATCAGGAGTTCTCAAATATGCTGGCACTTGGCAATGCGCTGCCCGGTCCGATCGCTACCAAAATCGCTGTTTTCGTCGGTTATGATGTCTACGGGTGGCCGGGGATGGCCGCAGCGCTGATCGCTACTGTAGTTCCTTCCGCGGCGGCACTGATCTTCCTGCTGGGCGTTATGCAAAAATACAAGCAGTCGCCCGTAGTGAAAGGCATGACCCTGCTTGTACAACCAGTAATCGCTATTATGATGATTATACTTACCTTGAAAATGGCCAAAGGCCCCGCCGAATCCATCGGCATCTGGCAGACGCTGATCATTGCTGCAATCGCCTATTGGGCGATACAGAAGCTTAAACTGCATCCTGCGCTGGTGATCCTGGCTGCATTCACCTATGGCGGACTGGTGCTCCGTTATACGGTTTAGCAGCCTTGCCACCCTGAGCTTACTTTAAAATATACTGGGACAGCACCGCCTGAACCTCGTAAATATTCACGGACTTATTGAAGGTCTTCTTCAGCGGTAACGCGCTTCCCGAGACATACAGGCATAGCTCCGCATCCAGATCAAAGTGACCGGCCGTCTCCACAGAGTAATGCGATATGCTTTTGTAAGGGATCGAATGATATTCTGTCTTTTTGCCGGTTACCCCTTGCTTATCCACGAGAATCAGCCGTTTATCCGTAAATATGAACATATCTCTGACCAGTTTATAGGCCCGCTCAATGTTTTCCTGAGGCGCAAGAATCTGCGCGTATTCCCGCTGAACATCTGTCAGCGCCACCTGGGTGGCATTGCCCAGCAATCCGTTAAAAATCGCCATCGCCAAGTCCCCGTTTCCTAGTTTGATTTGGCAAATCTTCCTCTGCCATATACTCATACTACTTAAGAATTCCATCAGATATGCACAGGCGCTCTACTTTTGCTCTTGCATATTCAGCCGATATTGGTTACACTATTCCTAAATTTGTATGAAGGAGGTGTAGGAGGAATGGATCACAATCGGACCAATAGTGTTAGCAGCCGGCTGATTAATATTATGGCTGGCATCGTTCATGTAAATGCCGACAACGGGAGAAGTCTGTCCATTTACAAGAATTCAATAACACTACAACATTGTGAAATGCCTTTCCTGCCTACGCTTCAACGGACGCTATAAGACCGGAGAACGATCAAGGCCGCGGGGAAATTTCCCTGCGGTCTTTTTGTTTTTGAAGATGGACCAGAGCAGCGATAGGGCATTCCTATAAAAGGAGAATACCTATGATCATCTCATGTCAAAATGTTCAAAAATACCACGGTGCCCAGCTCGTGCTGAGCGATGTTACCTTTGATATACGCCAAGGCGAAAAAATCGGTCTGATTGGCCGCAACGGCTGCGGCAAAACTACCCTCTTCCATCTGCTCAGCGGCGAAGAACGTCCCGAGCAGGGGCAAATCTCCATCCGTAAAGGCAGCATCGTTGGATTGCTGGCCCAAATTCAGGAAGTGAATGACGAAGAAACCGTATATGCAGTCCTTCAGCGGAGCTTTGCTGAACCCCTGAAGTGGCAGGCACGCCTAAGGGAGCTCGAGCTGGAAATGTCCGTACCGGATGCTGCCGCAAGCGGGCAGAGCTGGAATCGGCTGCTTAAGGAATACGGTACGCTTCAGGAGAAATTTGAAGCCGCTGGAGGCTATGAAATTGAATCCTCTATCCAGCGCGTAGCCACAGGCCTTGGCATCGGTGCCGGACAATATGACCGCCGCTTCTCTTCCCTCTCCGGCGGCGAGAAGACCAAAGTCGGCCTGGCGGAGCTGCTGCTGCGCCGTCCGGATATTCTGCTGCTGGATGAGCCGACGAACCATCTGGATATGGAAGCCATCGAATGGCTGGAGCAGTTCCTGCAGGATTACGACGGAACAGTAGTAGCTATCTCCCATGACCGCTACTTCCTCGATGCTGTAGTGAAGAAAGTGATTGAGATCGAAGACGGTGAAGCCTTCACATTCCATACCAATTACAGTGGCTACCAGATCGAGAAGGAAGCCCGGCTGCTGCGGCAATTTGCCGACTACCAGGAGCAGCAAAAGAAAATCAAGCAGATGCAGGAAAGCATCAAACGGCTAATTGAATGGGGCAACCGCTCCAATCCGCCGAATCCTTCCTTCCACCGCCGGGCTGCCTCAATGCAGAAGGCACTAGACCGGATGGTAAAGGTCAAACGTCCGATTCTGGAGCGCAAAGCTATGGATTTGCAGCTCCAGCAAGAGGACCGTACCGGTAACCAGGTTGTCATTCTTGACCGGATTGGCAAAAGCTACGGAGACCGTACCCTCTTCTCGAAAGCCAGTGAAGTTCTGCGGTATGGTGAGACCACTGCACTGATCGGCGGCAACGGCGCAGGTAAAAGTACGCTGCTTCGGATCATTCTGGGCCAGGAACTACCAGACGAGGGAAGCTGCACACTCGCCTCCAGAGCGGTTGTCGGCTATCTGGCACAGGAAGCTGTTCCCGAAGACGGAACACTGTCAGTGCTGCGGTACTTCCGCGAGGAGGCAGGTCTCGAGGAGGGTGAAGCCCGTGGACAGCTGGCGCGGTTTCTCTTTTACGGAAGTGATGTGTTCAAGAGTATCGCAAGTCTCTCCGGGGGCGAATGGACACGGCTGCGGTTCGCAGTGCTGATGCACCGCCGTCCGAATCTGCTGATTCTGGATGAACCCACCAATCATCTGGATATCGATTCCCGCGAGGCGCTGGAAGAGGCACTCGAGGAATACCCCGGCACCGTGCTGGCGGTATCCCATGACCGTTATTTCATCAACCGCTGCTTCGGGAAGCTCTGGTCCATCGCGGAAGGAAGATTCAGCGCTTTCTCCGGGAACTACGAGTATTTCAAGGAAAAGCAGGCTGAGAAGGCTGCACGCTTGCTATCTTCGAACAGCAGCAGTAAAGGAGAACTGCAACCATATCCTGCCCTAAGGTCCAGCAGCAACCCATCTGACGCTAAGGCTATCACTTCAGAGGCAAGGCGAATGGAGAAGGGCGAAGCCAAACGCAACAGTTCTTCCTCTGCTGCCGCCTCCGGGAAGTCACGCCCTCCAGGATACTGGGAGCAGAGGATTGCCGAAACGGAGGAGCAGATTGGCTCTATCGATACTGAAATGCTTGCCCCGCTGATCTCCAGCGATGCACATAAGCTCGCAGAGCTCCAGCTCATCCGGGACGCCGTGCAGGAGAAACTGGATGAACTGTATGCCTGTTGGATGAACGAAACCGAGCAATAATTATAGAGAGAACGTGGTGAAGAACGTGAAGGAAAACCCTATAATCACTGAATACTGGAATGCTTATCTGGAGGAGTATCCTGAAGCGGCAGCGTTGTACGACAGTGCCTGGTCATTTGGGGACAATGCCCGGCTGGCTGATGAGCTGCTTGCACTAGTGCTGAGGGGAGTCAAGACCGGAACGGCCATGAATTATGAGTTGAATGAGGTACGCGGACTGCCTTTGCCTTTTATTGGCGGGCATTTTATCCTGCTGGACAGCCAAGGTGCCCCGCGCGGAATAATCACAACCACAAAATGTGAAATTATCCCCTTTCACGAAGTGACTGCGGAATTTGCCTATTCCGAGGGGGAAGATGACCGAACCCTGGAATCATGGCGGTTTCATCATGAAGCGTATTTTACTAGAGAGATGAAGGCTTATGGTATGACCTTTAATCCAGATATGCGGATAGTCTGCGAGAATTTCGAACTGGCCTTCCGCAAATAAATACAATCGGCGAATCTAGTGAACGGATAATTTATTGTGTGAAACAAATAAATTATATATCAAAAAGGCTGCTTCTTCTTCACGAAGAGGCAGCCTTCATTGTATAGTTTCAATTTGTTAGAAGTAGTAGCCCTGCTGTAAGCTCTAGTGCAAAAAACCCATAACCCAGCCTATAACTGAAATCCATAAAGGAATGCTGATGAGGATGCCCCATACCAAGCCATTGGCAATGTTGCCTTCTGCAGGACGTGTCATGCTCTCCTGCGCAAGCGGAAGTCTCAATTCTTCTTGTTCCATGCGATCCCCTCCTAAAATATCTATCGTCACAGTAGAGGAAAAAATGTAGACCGCCTGGCCCAAAAAGTAAAATTATCGGTGATTTTTTAGATATAAAGGCTCAGCGGATTGGTTTTGCAAAGGCTTACATAATTATCATTAACCAGTTTTTGACTCCATTAAAACTTATATTTTAATTATTCATATATCATATGCATAGTTCTAGTCCAAAATGACCGGTTTTTCGGGATTCCGCAAAAATTGAAACATCGTTCGCAGCTGTTCCTTTGTATTCCGTTCTTCCGACAGCTCCGGCAGCTCGTCCTCGCCAAAAAAGGCCACACCGCTTGTCTCCACGCCTTCAGCCGCTTCACCGCCCGTAATCCGGCAGAGGATAAACATTTTGTAGACGTGGTACGGCTCAGGGGGATGATGATGGAACTTCTTGTCCAGCACTGCCAGCAGACGCACTGCTTCAGCCTTGAAGCCTGACTCCTCCGCAATTTCCTTGACCACGACTTCACTTGGTGAAAGTCCGATATCAGCCCAGCCGCCGGGAAGTGCCCAGTTGCTGTCCAGCTTTTCACGGACCATCAGAATCTTATCCTCACGGAAAATCACGCCGCGCACATCAACTTTAGGTGTAGCATAGCCCTCTTCACTGGCAAAAGCGAGTCTGATCTTCTCCTTGCCTTCATAGGTGTAGTTCGCGAGAATATCCACGCTCAGTTCCCGCAAGGCCTGATAACGTTCAATATCATAGACATCCTTGGCATATGTAAGTCCAGTCTGGGCAATCGCCTGTATCTCCTTGGCCCAGGTTAACCATTTCTGTTCCATAACCGCACCGCCTCCAGTAGATATCGGCATAAAATCACCATTTACTCACAAAGCATCAAATGCCGGGAGAACGCACCTTTCTTCGCTATGCAACGGTCGATAATAGTGAAGCCTGCATCAGCTATCATCTCGTCCACCGCTTCAATGGCGACAATGACAACCCGGTCAGCAATTCGGCGGGTATGGACCAGGATCGCAAGCTGCTCTTCTGGTGTAATCCGCGAATATAAGTTGTAGGGCATATCTACAATCGCTACATCATAATGATCTTCAATGTCCGCGATATCTCCCAGCGTAACAGTGCTGCTGAACCCGAAATGGGCGATATTTGTGCGTGCACCGGCAACAATTTGAGGATTAATGTCACGCCCAACGATATCAATGCCCATTGACAGCGCCTCTACCATTACTGTGCCAATACCGCAGCAAGGGTCTATAGCCCGTACACCGGCAGGATGAGGAATTGCCATATTGACAGCCGCCCGCGCTACACGCGTGCTTAGGGCAATCGAGTAGCTGCGCGGTTTTTTCATCTGACGGAACCACGTTGCCTTATTCTTATGATAGGCTCCGAAGTACCAGCGTCCGCCCAGCGTCACAATACCATACACCAGCTGCGGGTGATTGACATCCGCTTCCCCCTCGATTCGCAGGCCGATTTCCCGCTCGATCACTCTGCGTTCATCATACTCTATTTTTTCCGCCGGGGACAAATCATTTGTCTTCACAAAAATCACCTTGAATGACTGCCCTTGCACTTCAACCTGCTCGGTCTGACTATAGATCTCCTCCAGGCTGTCTCCGGCATACATGACATCAATCCGTTCCTTGATAAACGGGCTGCGGCTGACATCAACTCGAATCCCGCTCTCAAAAATCGCTGCCGGAATCTCCCGGCCAAATAGACACCGCAGCTCCATGCCACATAAGGATTCTTCATCCCCTGTACAGGCGTAGGTATAGATGTAAGTTCTTGTATTTGAATTCACTGACACTCTCTTATTCCGCTCCTATCGTTTCCGCGTCATGCGCAGGTTCTGCCTATTCTACAGCGGGATAACCCGCCAATTCCGTATCTTGATGATCACTGTCGTAACCGCTGCGTGCTTTAGCTATTTCTCCACGATTCCCGTTCACCCATTCCACCAAAGAGGCTAGTGGCTGCAGCAGGGATTCCCCAAGCTTCGTAAGCCCGTATTCAACGGTTAGAGGTACCGTAGGGGTTGCTTTGCGCCAGACCAGTCCATCCCGCTCCAAATGGCGGAGCGTCTGCGTCAGCATGCGCTGGGAGATACCGCCGGATCGCCGCTGAAGCTCTTTGAACCGCAAGGATTCAACCCCCAGATTGACAATGATCAGCACACTCCATTTATCCCCAACCCGGTCTAGAATCTGCCGTGTAATCGTGCAATCTTCCAGCATTGGCAGCTGCCGGGTATCCTCCAGCCGATGACTCATTGTATGGTCCAAAATGGTTACCTCCATGTAACTTAAGCAAGTAATAGTGCCTTCTTGCCGCTTAAGCTCATTCAGTCTATCATGGTTACTGAAAGTAATCAACAACCTGAAGGGAACTGATAAAGAATGCCTAAAACATTAGCAATCGTAGGTGCAGGGCCAGGACTCGGCCTGTCCATTGCCAAGAAATTTGGTACAAACGGTTTTCAAGTCGCTTTGATCCAAAGGAAATCTATGTAGCGCACCTGGCCATAGGCGCATTTATCAAGCCCGGCACCGCTTCCGATCCGGGTCTTATTGCCGATGCCTGGTATGACTTATACACAAACAAGACTCAAGCCGAAGATACTTTTCCTCAAGGTGTTACTCCCGCAACCATCCTCTGGTAGGGATTTCCGATTCCTTTGATCCATCGTGAGTTCTCCAGTATAATGGAGGCATTACACTGCCAAAAAAAGCCTGCGGTGCATTGCCTTGAGCTTCAAGCTCAGGGCTTGCACTGCCTGTTTTGCGCAGCGAAACTCCAAGGAGGTACATATACACTATGTCTTACGAAGCTTATTTTCAGACTGAGCGTGAAGCTCAGCTTGCCGAATTGAAAGAATGGCTGACAATCCCCAGCATTTCGGCTCTCTCTACCCACAAGGATGATGTATTGTCCGCAGCACACTGGCTTCTGGACACACTAAAGCGCGCCGGGCTGGAGAATCTTGAGCTTCATCCCACTGCGGGCCACCCTGTGATCTATGCCGATTATCTTCATGCCCCCGGCAAACCAACTATTCTGGTCTATGGCCACTATGATGTGCAGCCGGTCGATCCGCTTAACCTATGGACCACACCGCCATTTGAACCGGAAATCCGTGACGGTAAGCTGTACGCGCGCGGAGCAACCGATGATAAAGGCCAGGTATTCATGCACATCAAAGCCATTGAAGCCATCCTGAAGCAGGAAGGCACCCTCCCGGTCAATATCAAGCTGTGTATTGAAGGTGAAGAAGAGATCGGCAGCGTCAATCTGCCGCCTTTCCTGGAAGCTAGTAAGGACAAGCTGGCAGCGGATGCCGTGCTGGTCTCTGATACCTCCCTGCTGGAACGCGGACGCCCTGCCATCTGCACCGGCCTTCGCGGCCTCTGCTCGCTGGAAGTCACCGTAAATACAGCATTGACCGATCTTCACTCCGGTTCATACGGCGGCGGTGTACCGAATGCGCTTCATGCGCTGGTCTCTTTATTAAGCTCGCTCCATGATGACAAGGGCCGTGTCGCCGTTGAGGGCTTCTATGAGGGTGTCCCTGAGCTATCTCCGCTGCTGCGTGAAGAATTCGCCAAGCAAGGCGTTGATGAAGACAAAATCAGAGCAAGTCTTGGCCTGGAGCAGTTGTATGGCGAAGAGGGCTTTAGCTTCGTGGAGCGGGTTGGTGCCCGGCCAACGCTTGAACTGAACGGTATCTACGGCGGATTCCAGGGTGAAGGCAGCAAGACCGTTATCCCTAAAGAAGCCCACGCCAAAATCACCTGCCGCCTTGTCGGTAACCAGGACCCCCAGCATATTCTGGATGCTGTCGAAGCTCACCTTATTGCCAATATCCAGGCGGGGGCGAAGGTCCAGGTGAAGCAAATGGAGAAAGCCCGCGCCTTCAACATTGACCCTTCCCATTCAATCCTGCAGACGGCGGCTGATGCCTACGGCAAAGTATACGGCACCCGCGCTCTCTTCACCAAAGACGGCGGGTCTATACCGATCATGGAAAGCTTCTCACGCATTCTAAAAGCACCGGTAGTGCTGATGGGTTTTGGTCTGGATGACGAGAACCTCCACGCTCCGGATGAGCACTTCAATCTCGAGAACTTCGATAAAGGCCTGCTGACCATTGTCGAATTCCTGAAGACCGTCTAAGCGCGCCCAGCCGGGTATGCTAAAAGCCAGGGTTTCCAGCATTTCGCGGAGACCCTGGCTTTCTATTTTGATATGCCCTATTTTCTGCTCTACCGGTATGAAGCAGACAAACGTTTACCGAAAAATACACAAACAAAAAACCCTTGCATAACAAGGATTTCGGAGTTTAAAAGTTGGAGCGGGTGATGGGAATCGAACCCACGCTATCAGCTTGGAAGGCTGAAGTTCTACCATTGAACTACACCCGCATTGGGTAGTGAAGACAAAAGATATTGTATCATTCCCAAGAATAAAATGCAACCCTTCGGATTCGTTTACTTGTTAAGAAGGCATTCCCAGTGAGGACTTTAGAAAAAACATTTCGAATTCGGCAGCCTTAACCGGTTTGCTGAACAGATAACCTTGTGCCTCATGGCAATGCTGCTGGCGTAAGAATTGCAGCTGCTCCTTATTCTCCACACCTTCCGCTGTTACTTTCAGTTTTAAGTGATGGGCCATAGACGTTATAGTCGATACAATAGCTGCGTTGTTACTGTCCTCCATAACTTCTGACACGAAGGATCGGTCAATCTTCAGCCGGTCAATCGGCATATCCTTCAGATAATGCAAGGAACTGTATCCGGTCCCGAAATCATCAATACTGATAAAAACTCCAAGTCTCTTCAAGCGGTTCAATTGATCGAATGCAGTTTCTTTGTCTAATGTCATACTCTCTGTAATCTCCAGATCAACATAACACGGGTCGAGCCCGATGTCCTTTAGAATGGCATCGATTTTACCCGCCAGATTCGGCTGCAAAAATTGGCGCATGGACAGGTTAATCGAGACACAAATCGGCCGGTATCCGGCGTTCTGCCAGCTTTTATTCTGCAGGCATGCTGTTTTTAGAACCCATTCCCCGATCGGAACAATCAGTCCACTCTCTTCGGCAATAGGAATAAAGTCCACTGGAGATACCAGTCCCCGCTTCGGATGATCCCATCGCAGCAGTGCTTCCATGCCCACAATTTCTTCCGAATCGAGCTGAACTTGCGGTTGATATACCAAGTAGAACTCGTCCCGCTCCAGTGCCCGGCGCAGATCATTCTCCAGCTTCAGACGTTCCTTCGCTTTCATCTGCATAGCAGGTATGTACCGGCGGATTTCAACCCCCTGGTCCTTGGCATTGTGCACAGCAGTATCTGCATTCTGAATCAGCTGTTCTGCCGTAGCTCCGTCACCAGGGTAAATACTCATGCCCAGACTGAGTGAAATATGGTATTCTCCTGATTCCAGCTGTACAGGCGTTTCGAATAGCTTCAAAAGTTCACCCGCCCGAATCAGGCAATTCTCTACGCCAGTCCGGTCGTACATCAGAAAAGCAAATTCATCCGCTCCCATGCTGTACAGCTCTTCATTCAACTTCACATCATTTCCAATGCGCTTCGAGACCAGTTGAAGCAAAAGATCCCCGGCATAATGGCCGAGAGAGTCGTTGATATTCTTAAAATGGTTAATATTCATAATCACTAGTGCAGCGAATCCGCGGCTTTTATCCCGTTCACCTTGAATCACGATTTCTTCCATTCGCTGCATAAGGCGGCGTCTATTCGGCAGTCCTGTCAGGTCATCGTGGTATGCCAAATAGTTAATCCGGGCTTCAGCCTGCTCATTTTCTTGAAAAGGCTCTTCGATCGTAAGCCGGTATACTCCCTTCAACAGAAGGTAATAGGCGACTCCACTGCTAAGCATGCCAAACAAGTAATCCATTTTCCCTACGCTCAGCGGATTCATAAAGAATACCTGTCCGAGAGCAAAAAAGATCAATGAGCGGATAATAATCAGAATGGAAGCCGACTTGTCTGCTTTGCCAGGGTATACAATAAGCACCACCGCAAGCAGGTATACAAAAAGAACAACCAAATCCGTTAAATGCTGCAGTCCCGAGACCCATGAATAACCCGATATCCACGGAGTCAGCATGTAGCCAAAAATAAATACAGCCAAAGCCACCAGGATCATCACAAAGGAAACCCGGAATACCTTATGCTTATCTTCAACTGCTACCGGCTTATCTGCCCTGCTGAAAATGAATAAAATCCCCAGCGCACTGGCTAAACGGGAGAAGGTGAGCAACCATAGGGATTGTTCTGCATTTATATAGGAAGATATTGCAGGAATGCCTGCAAAGCTTAGCGTATGCAAAAAGTCTAAAATGCAGACACCCAAAAAAAGAGCAGAAGTGTGCAGTCTTGCTTTGGATAGCCGGTTAGCAAAGAACAGCCAGCCCTGGGCAAAAATCGCAAATGCGAAGGCCACATTGCAGCAGCCAATGATAAGATAGAGTGCAGACAGCATATCTTTATCTTCTATATTCCCAAGCGGCGTCCGAAAAATTTGAATCAGAAGGAACAGTACGGCCCCTATAATCGCCGCATGAATGGTCTTTTTCTCTTCTTGTCTCATAGGTCCCTCGCGTCTGAAATTGATATCTATAATAAGTGAATGGATATATTTATGTCCTATGTATAAATATCGGTTTGATAGCTCCTTAAAGTTACATTCAGCTTCTTATAAAACAAATAAAACAAATAAAAAAGCACTTCCCCCTGTTGAAGAGTTCAGTGCTCCTTATGAAGCCTTTATTTATCTCCAAAATTCACTTCAGGCGTGGTCAGCTTGTCATAGAATTCAACGGCTTTGTCTTTCTGTTCAGATGCACGCAATGCCATTGCAGAACGCGGATGCTCATCCAGTGTTCCCGTAATCATGTACGGAATGATATAACCCCATTCTTCCTTCTCACGAAGAGGAATCATCAGTCGTTCAACAATATCGATTACAGGACGGAGCGTGTATTTCGTATTCTTCAAATGGGTAACCAGCAGTTCGGTTGGGCAGTTGCCCGCAGCACGTCCCATCCCGTAGCAGGAAGCATCCAGCAGTTCTACACCCTTGTCGGCAGCTACTAGTGTATTAGAGAAAGCCAACTGCAGATTATTATGGGTATGTACGCCCAAACGCTTATTTGGCAGATGAGTCTGGAACTTCTCCACCAGATAATGAACGTCTTTATGGTCAAGGCTTCCGTATGAATCTACAATATACACAACATCTACAACACTCTCGCGAATCTGTTCAAAAGCCTCCAGCAATTCGTTCTCCATAACATTCGACAATGCCATAATATTAATGGTAGTCTCATAACCTAGATCATGGAAGGTTTGCACCAGCTGCAGTGCCTTGTCCACATCTTTGCTGTAGCAGGCTACACGGATCAGATCCAGCATACTTTCACTGCGGGGTAAAATATCATTCTCGTCCACCCGCCCAATATCCACAAGTGCAGAGAGCTTGGTATGTCCCTTCTGCGGGATAACTTTTCTAAGAAAATCATCATTCAAAAAACGCCAAGGCCCAGCCCCCTCAGCTCCCTTAAGCAGCTTGGGCGAATTCTTATACCCGATTTCCATATAATCAACACCGGCTTCATTCAGACCGGCATACAGATTTTGAACAAATTCAACACTGAAATCCCAATTATTTACCAGCCCTCCATCACGGATGGTGCAGTCGACAATTTTGCTCTGATTACTCTTGACCATTGTGTTTCTCCCTTCAACTATAACCTTCATTTTCCCGCCAGGACAGACTTCCTGTGCAGTTATTATCGTTCAATCATACTGAGCGAAGAAACAATTGTAAAGAAAATTTCAGATTATCCACATAACCCTTATTACCGGGGTTGCGCAATGACAAATATCACTGTAAAATGTCACCTAAAATGCTACAGTACAAGAAAACAATTGAGATTGATTATCAATCTCTCTCAGGGGGATTACAAATGGCTTCTACATCCTGCTCCTTACTGCGCTTAGAACCGGGCTCCATGGGCTCCATCCAAAGAATTGAAGGAATGAATCCCATCTTGCGGCGCCGCTTGGCTGATCTCGGGGTGTCTGAAGGCGTTATGATCCGTCTGAAAGGAAAAGGGCCTTTTCTTGGTCCCATTACCTTGGAATGCAACGGTCAACTATTCGCCATCCGCCGGAAGGAAGCCTCCATGATCGAGGTGAATGTCTCATGAGTTCAATAGCACTCGTAGGGAATCCTAATACTGGTAAAACTTCGCTTTTCAATACATTGACCTCTTCCTATGAATATGTGGGTAACTGGGCGGGGGTAACGGTAGAGAAAAAGGTCGGAAGCCTGAAGAATGGTGCCGGCAAGCTGATAGATCTTCCAGGCATATATTCACTGCACCCGCTCTCCCGTGATGAGGGTGTGGCCACGCAATATCTGACCGAGGAATCCCCGGAAGCCCTCATTAATATCGTTGACGCCTCCCAGCTTGAACGGAACCTGCTACTCACACTTCAATTGCTTGAATACGGCAAACCTACTGTCCTGGGACTCAACATGATGGATGTGGCTAAAGCGCGCGGCATCTCGGTCAATCCTGAAGTGCTCCAATCACGCCTTGGTATTACCGTCCTCCCGCTGATTGCCAGAACCGGCAAAGGCAGCGGACAAGTACTTAGCGTTCTGGAGAAAACTTCGGCTATTCCCCGGGTAACCTTCAAACTGGATTATGGTGAATTGGCCGAGGAAGCCATCGCTTCTATTGAAAAAGAATTACAGGCTGTTCAGGGTCTGCCGAATCTGCGCTGGATTGCACTTCAATTAATGGAGCAAAATCCGGTGGTTCTAGAACTGCTCAAAAAGCGCGTAGATACTTCACGACTTATGGCCATCTGCGACAGCTGTCAGAGTGAACTGCAGAGCCGCAAGCTGGCATTGACGCTGCCTCAATGGATTCGTTCAGTGCGTATGGACTTTATCCGCTCTCTATGTGCAGCTGCAATGGATACTACGCTTATCAAACCGCATAATTTGACCGAACGGCTGGATGCTGTCCTGACTCACCGTTTCCTCGGCCTCCCTCTGTTCATTTTCTTCATGTACGCCATGTTCAAGACAACCTTTGACTGGATCGGCGGTCCTTTGTCTGATATGGTGGATGGCTTTATTTCCGGCCCGCTCAGCGATGGAGCGAATTCACTCCTTCAGACGATTGGTGCATCAGGATTTACACATGCGCTTATCGTGGACGGAATCATTGGCGGGGTTGGTGGCGTAGTAGTATTCGTCCCGCAGATTTTCATTCTGTTCCTGATGATTTCTTTTCTTGAGGACTCCGGTTATATGGCTCGTGTCTGCCTGCTAATGGACAGTACGATGGAGCGCATGGGCCTTAACGGTAAAGCCTTTATTCCTTTTATTATCGGATTCGGCTGTAATGTACCTGCGATTATGGCTGCACGCAGTATCGAACAGCCTAAAGACCGCATGCTGACCACACTCCTTCTGCCGCTTATGTCCTGTTCTGCCCGGCTGCCGGTATATCTGCTGTTCGCAGCAGTATTCTTCCCTGCCCAACAGGCCACTGTAGTACTCACGATGTATGTGCTGGGTGTGGTGTTCGCACTTATTTTGTGCAAATTGTTCTCAAAATATCTGTTCAAAAATGAATCCTCCGTTTTCATCATTGAGCTGCCTCCTTACCGGATGCCGCAAATGAAGACCCTTGGACGCAGCACGTGGGAAAAAGGTAAGGGGTTTCTGCGCAAAGCCGGTACGATTATTCTCGCCGGTTCGGTTATCATCTGGCTGATGTCCTACGCCGGTCCTTCCGGACTGAATGTGGACATGGACAACAGTTTCCTGGCTAAGTTTGGCGGAATGATTGCGCCGCTGCTGCATCCGCTTGGATTTGGCACATGGCAGGCCGGTTCCACCCTGGTTCCAGGTTTCCTGGCCAAAGAGGTGGTGGTGTCCACCATGAATATTATCTACCATGCCTCGGATGCCGCCGGACTGGAAGGCCAAATCTCGCAGGTGTTCACACCGCTTAGCTCAGTCAGCTTCATGGCCTTTATCCTGCTCTACACTCCTTGTCTGGCTACTGTGGGGGTAATTAAGAAAGAGACAGCTTCATGGAAATGGACCTTTTTCTCCATAGGCTACTCTGTTGCGCTGGCGTATATTGTTGCACTGGTCATTTTTCAAGGCGGCAGCTTACTCGGATTGTCTTAATGCCTGGTTAACCAAGAGTAATTTAAGCGAAAGCGGGGAACAGCAATGATTATTAATATACTAATTGTAGCGCTTGTATTTGGTTACTCCGGTTGGATGATCTACCGTCACGTACAGAAGGGCAAACAGGGCGCTTGCGCCGGCTGTGATAAAAGCAAAACCTGCGCAGCCGCTTCATCCGATTCTCCTTTCTCCTGCAGCGGAGGACCTGTAGATACCAAACATTCAGCCAAGGCTTGACCAGCCAATGCAAGCAGATTCGTTTAGGATCCCTGGGATGCGGGTATGTTACTAATAAGCAATTACAGCCAGACCAACCCAAGGAGGGAATACACATGAATACCAAAAAGACGTTATGGACTACAGCAGCACTTGGAGCAGCCTACCTGCTCAGAAACAAGGATGCGCGTAACAAGGTCATGAATGGCATTCAATCAATAACTTCCCAGATGAGAGCCAAAAAGAACATCTAGCCGGAACGTTGGAACAGATTAGACAACGCTTATAGGTTATTATAGCTCCTGCAGAATAGGCGAATTCTTATATCTTTGCCAAAAGCCGCAAGACCTTGAAATAGAGGTCTCGCGGCTTTTGGTTGTAATCGATTTGGAAATGGCTAGCCTTCGACTGTATTTCCAGAACGTTCTTCTTTGCAGGGGCTTAAATGAAGTAAATATTGTAAAAGTGTGCGTACCATTACCCCCGTTGCTCCCTTAGGATTCACTCCGCGTTCCTTGGACAGAAATGCCGTTCCGGCAATGTCCAGATGAATCCATGGCAGACCCTCTGCGAACTCGCCGATGAACAATCCTGCCGTTGTGGCTCCGCCGTATCTCCCTGCCGCATTACGGATATCAGCCACCTCGCTCCGCAGCATTTCCCGGAACTCGGGATACACTGGCAGCTTCCAGATCCTCTCTCCAGCTCTAATCGAAGCCGTCTCTAATTCCTCCATCATTGTCTCGTTATTGGTTACAGCTCCTGTTGCAAGGTCACCCAGAACCGATAGCACAGCACCTGTCAGGGTCGCTACATCGATAATCCGCTCTGCTCCCCACTCCCGGGAATAGGTAAGTGCATCCGCCAGTATAATTCGGCCTTCCGCATCGGTATTTAATATTTCAATGGTTCGTCCGCTCAGGGAGGTAACGATATCTCCCGGTTTGAAGGCATTTGGTGCAGGCATGTTCTCAGCGGAAGGAATAACCATTACCACGTTAATCCGCGGACGCAGCGTGCCCAGCGCATCCATGACCCCGAGCACCGCTGCTGCTCCACCCATATCGCTGATCATGTCTTCCATGCCTGGCGCTCTTTTCAGGGAAATACCACCGGTGTCGAACGTAACGCCTTTACCGATAATTGCTGTAACATCCTCCCATTGGTTAGTCCCCTGGTAACGGATTACGATCATCCGCGGTGGATGTACGCTTCCTTTGCCGACCGCAAGCAGGCCTCCCATACCTTTTTGTTCGATCTCCTGTTCATCAAGTACTTCTGCAGGGAATCCGTGCCGCTCAGCAATTTCTATCGCGGCCCTTGCAAGTGTTGAAGGTGTCAGCAGATTCCCCGGAAGATTGGTAAGATGGCGTGCCAAACAGGTCGCTTCACCAAATGCCTTTCCCTGCTTAATCCCTTGTATCCATTGATCAGTCTCTACGGTCTCCGCTATCCGTTCCATATGCAGTACAACAGACTCAAGACCGGTGTAGACTGGCTGTTCCCGCTTGTAATGCATCCGAAGGTATCCACCTAGAATAATACCCTCCACGAGCGCTTGGCTGGCCTCATCAGCTCCAATAGCAGTCAGTAGACTTAAGGTGTCAGGCACCTGAATAAGAAGCCTGCCAGCCTTCAGCTTGAGTGCAGCGCGAGCTGCTTGAGCAGCTAGAACACGAAGTTCCTCCGCTTGAAGAAGGCCGCTTCCGCTGCCGGCCAGAATGACAACAGGTAACTCAGGCATTCCTTCTACGGGGATAGCATAGGTTTGGTTCAGCTTGCCGGCGAATAATCCGGCTTTAGCCAGCATACTTATTTGTCTGGACCATTCAGCAGCCTTATTGCCACCTTCACATTCAGCCTCAGATATAACGATACATAAGGCATCACCCTGTAGTGACTTTGACGGGCTGCCGCTGCTCCAATGAATATCGATAATAATCCCTCCTCGCCAGTAGCCCAATGATGTTTTCCTCCACCATAACACAGCGAGGCTGATTCCTACACAGAACTTGCTGCGCGGGAATCAGCCTCTCATGAATCTAATTTACCTAAATATACAGGTGTGATATTGAATTACTGAATCAGCGGCAGCGAAATGACAAATCGCGTCCCCTCGTTAAGCCGGCTGCTGACTGAAATGCATCCCCCATGGTTCTTGATAATCCGGTCACTGACGGACAAACCAAGTCCAGTCCCGTTTTCCTTCGTGGTGAAAAAAGGATTGAACAACCTGTCCAAGGTGCAGATATCCATCCCTCTGCCATTATCAGAGATAAAGATGCGAACCTCCGCACCTTCCCTGCGTGCCCCCAGCTCGATCCTGCCCATAGCGTCATCCACTTTTTCAGTAATTGCTTCCATCGCATTTCTTATCATATTGAGAACGACCTGCTTCATCTGTTTGATATCGCCGGAGATGATCATATCCTCCTGAAACGGCTGAAGCTGGATCTCACAGCCTTTCATTAATGCTTCACTTTCGGTAAGCAGGACAACTTCCTTAAGCAGCCCCGACACAGAAATCATGGCTACCTGAGGCACTGAAGGTTTGGAGGACATAAGAAATTCGTGAATAATATCATTGGCCCGATCAATCTCCGCTAATATGATCTTGGCGTATTCCTCCTTGCCCAGCTGATGAAGATGGGGATGAAGTAATTGTATAAAACCGCGGATCGCTGTAAGCGGATTACGGATTTCATGAGCAATCGAAGCTGACAATTTGCCCAACATCACCAGACTGTCGTTCTGATATGCTGTTTGCTCAATCAGCTTGTAGTCGGAGATTTCCTTGAACGTGAACAGATAGCAGCCTTTCATTTGTTCGCCACTGCATAAAGTTACTTTCCAATACCGGCCGTATTCATCTACAAACTCATAGCTTGGCTTACCTTTTTTCATGATTTCACGATATCCGCGCAATACCTGTTTCTTCTTGAACCGGTTCATCTGGATATTAGACAATAAATGAATCATAGTGCAGCCCAACAGCGAATGTCTGCTCAGTCCCAGAATAGCATACATTTGCTTGTTCACAAATGTTAGTACTCCTTCTTCATCAAAAAGCATGATTCCGCTGTCCATTTGCTCGAGTACATCCTCATATGTAGTAGTCATCGGCCCAGTTTGAAACGTTCTTGCCGGCAGAAGCAAGCTTTCCTGATATTGGCTTATCACGATACGAAGTTCCCCCTTTTACTGCATTTGACGAAGACGCTTAAGCGACATCAAATTACTATGTATATGAGTATATGACGAAGCCGCCAGAACATTCGGAAATCGTATTATATTATCCAACCGTTTCAACTATATTCCAATCATATCCAAGAGAAGCAGACAACGCAATCAGAGAAACTGTCGAATTGCAAAATTATTCCTAAAATGATTCTAAAGACACACTTATTCCTATTGTGAAACCAGTTTCCCTCCTCTTTTAGTTAAACTGACTGCAAAAAGAGCCCCCGCTATAGCGAAGGCTCTGGATCTACATATCAGGCTGCTCCAACAAACAGTCTGTTTCTTTCAGGCTTTTTGCTGCAAGCGGTGGCGCCGCTGACTCATAACAGCCAGACGTTTCTTAAGCTCCCGCTCCCATTTGGTATCTTCGATCTGCTTGGCTACAGCCAGCAGGTCAAGGGCCATATCAATCTGGCTGCGCACGATGTGCAGCGGATCTTCACTCTCTACATTAATGACATTCTCGAAAATAGCTTCCTCGTCTTCCATCACATAATCCTGGAAATCAACATCTGTGACACCGTCTCCATGGGCATATTCGGCCAAGATTTCATATTCATTTTCAACTTTATAATGTACCTCTACCCGATGGCAGACCGGGCAAAAAAGCAGGGGAACATTATGGACTTGCGTGCGATAATGCTTTAGGGTTCCCTTCGTTCCAACCATACTCGCTCCACAGCAAAAGCTCATTTTTGTTCACCCTCCTTGGTATTTACATTGATTTAATATTATATTACACAATGGCGGCGGAGATTCCTCGCCTTGAAGCTATAAATTAACCTTTGCGCCCATTTTCAAACGGGAGTTCCGTTGCCTATGGGCTATTTGGTGCAAAAAACCCCCTCGCCGGAAATTACTCCCGCAAGGAGGTTTTTCTAAATATCTCAAAGATCAGTGCTTAACTGAGCCCTTGCTTACAGGTTCTTGTCGCCGGGTTTCCAGTTCATGGCGCACAATCCGCCTGATTGCAAAGCTTGCAGAACACGGAGAGTTTCTTCTACACTGCGGCCTACATCATTGTGGTTAACTACCTGATACTTCAGTTCACCGTCAGGATCGATGATGAACAAGCCGCGCAGTGCGATCCCTTCTTCTTCAATCAGGATGCCATAATCACTGGCAACCTTCTTAGTGATATCAGATGCCAGCGGAAAGTTGATGGGTCCAAGACCGTTCGAATCCTTAGGTGTAGTGATCCAAGCCTTGTGGCTGTGAACCGAATCGATACTTACACCAAGAATTTCGGTATCAAGTGCCGTGAAATCAGCTGCAGCATCGCTTAATGCTGTGATTTCTGTAGGGCATACAAAGGTGAAATCAAGCGGATAAAAGAAGAATACAAGCCATTTGCCGCGATAGTCGGACAAGCTTACCTTACCGAAATCTTTACCGTCGCCCGTTACGGTTTCCATTGTAAAATCTGGGGCTGGTTTACCTACCAAACGTTCTGCCATTGCTTAAATCCTCCTTTGAGTATGTAAGAAAAACAATTGTTGAAATCCACTTCCAGTGCAATATGCTTTTCTTGATTGGATGAGTTGGTGAATACTTGTTGCTATAGACCAAATGGTATCATCGTACAAAATTAAAGTCAATATTACAGTCATTACTTTTTTATAATTATTATAAATAAGCAATTTTCTGTGAAGTTTTTTGTTTTTCTGCTTCAAAAGGAGAACAGCTGGATTACATCCTAGGCTTTACGGATAGCGGCAACAATGAGATCACCCATCTCTGTAGTGCTGATAGCCTTACTCTTGTCTACAGCGATATCACTGGTACGGTGACCGGCATCAAGCACTTCTGCCACTGCAGCTTCAATGGCCGCTGCCGCTGCCTCATAACCAAAGGTCATACGGAACATTAGAGCGAGCGACAGAATCGTAGCGATCGGATTTGCCAGGCCTTGTCCGGCAATATCAGGCGCAGAGCCGTGTACCGGTTCATACAGACCGTAGCTGCCTTCGCCCAGCGATGCCGAGGCGAGCATACCTATCGAACCGGTCAGCATCGCTGCTTCATCACTCAGGATATCGCCAAACATATTCTCAGTCACAATAACATCAAAGCTGGCAGGACGACGCAGCAGCTGCATAGCGCAGTTATCAACGAGCACATGCTCCAGCTCTACTTGCGGATATTCCGGAGCAATTCTGTTCACAACCTCACGCCAGAGGCGTGAAGTCTCGAGAACATTCGCCTTATCGACACTTGCCAGCTTGTTGCGGCGTTTGCCGGCAATTTCAAAGGCCTGGCGCACGATGCGCTCCACTTCCGTAACATTATATACGCAAGTATCCACAGCCTCTTCGCCGAATTCACCTTGACGGCGCAGCTTGTCTCCGAAATAAATGCCGCCGGTCAGCTCGCGGACCACCATAAGATCCGTACCTTCCAGCACTTCCGGTTTCAGTGTTGACGCATCCTTCAGGCAGTCAAAAACGACAGCCGGACGCAGATTGGAGAACAGTCCCAGCGCCTTACGGATACCCAGCAGGCCAGTTTCCGGACGCAGTTCCTTCGGGTTGTTATCCCATTTCGGTCCACCGACTGCACCCAGCAGCACGGCATCCGCCTTGCGGCAGATCTCGAGTGTGTCCTCCGGAAGCGGAGTTCCCCGTTCATCAATGGCGATTCCGCCAAAGAGTGCCTGCTCGGTTTCAAACGCATAACCGAACAAATCTTCCATTCTTTTCAATACTTTCAACGCTTCTGCCACAACTTCAGGTCCGATACCGTCCCCGGCGATTACGGCGATTTTTTTGACCTCGCTCATTCCCGTCACTCCTCTGATTTCTGCTGCTCGCAGACATAGTTCTTCTGTATATTGTTGTATCATACCTAAGCCCAAAGGACAAAGATATAGATTCTATGGGAGTGATAGGCCCAGCCTATAACGCAAAGTAAATGAAGACGGGCCATTGCACTAGCGGTTCCCCACCCGGCAGGGCCTGTCTGTTCATTTGCTCTTGTTTCTTAAGTTGTTTACAATAAGTATGTACTTATCTAGATAACCGGCTTGGCCATTACAGTTAGAGGAGTTGTTGTGTGGTGCAGTACGCAAAGCTTGGAAAATCAGGTATGAAGGTAAGCCGCCTTTGTCTCGGAACGATGAATTTTGGTCCGATTACGGATGAAAAGGAAGCTTTCCGCATTATGGACGCCGCACTGGATGCGGGGGTCAACTTTTTTGATACGGCCAATGTGTATGGCTGGGGTGAGAATTCCGGACTTACCGAGACGATTATCGGACGCTGGTTCAAGCAGGGCGGAGGTCGGCGGGAAAAGGTAGTACTGGCCACCAAAGTCTACGGCGCCATGAGCGACAAGCTTGACGGCCCTAATGATGAAAGCGGTCTCTCGTCCTATATTATCCGGCGGCATCTGGAGGGCTCGCTCCAGCGTCTGCAGACTGATCACATTGAGCTGTATCAGATGCACCATGTAGACCGGAGTGTCTCGTGGGATGAGCTGTGGAGCGCCTTTGAACTCGCAGTGAGCCAGGGGAAAATCGGCTATGTCGGCTCCAGCAACTTTGCCGGCTGGGATATCGCAGTAGCGCAGCAGGAAGCCAAAGCCCGGGGATTCCTGGGGCTTGTATCGGAGCAGCATAAATACAGCCTCACCTGCCGTCTGCCGGAGCTGGAGGTTCTTCCTGCATCCCAGAACCTCGGTCTGGGGATTATCCCCTGGAGTCCGCTCGACGGGGGACTGCTGGGACGCAATGCGCTCAAGAAAATCGAGGGCAGCCGCAGCGGCGGGAACGCAGATCGGGTAGAACAGCACAAGAACCAGCTTGAAGCTTTTGCCGAACTCAGCCTTGAGCTTGGCGAACCGCAGGACAACATCGCTCTGGCCTGGCTGCTGGCAAATCCCACAGTCACGGCACCAATTATCGGACCGCGGACGCTGGAGCAGTTCGAAAGCGCACTGCGCAGCCTTGAAGTTGTTCTGGACGAGTCCGTACTGAAGCGACTGGACGAGATCTTCCCTGGCCCGGGCGGTGCAGCACCGAAGGCCTATGCCTGGTAGAGTGAGTTCCATGTGAGCTCAAATCGCGCTCACGACTGCTGGAGCAAGTGCGGGTTAACAAGCAGAAGCAACAGGCGGGGAGCAGATCCCTCACTTCACACCGCAAAAAAGAAGCTGTTGTTCATGGCAGTCATTCTGCCAGGCACAACAGCTCTTTTTATCCGCATCCGGTCTAAACTCCTAGTTATTCTGCCGTATCCACTGTCACTGATCCATTACTCGTAGACAAGGAGACTTTGTGCGTCCCGCTCCCGAGCACAGCAGTTCCGTGACTGTTATCGTCACCATCCCATTTGACATTCCCTTTCAGAGAGCCGTTGCTGGTATCTGCAGTAATCGTTGCATCGGTAACAGCTGGCAGGCCCACTACAATCTTGCCATTGCTGGAGGAACACTCCCATCCGCCGGTGATCGCCGAGTTAATCGTGATCTTGCCGTTGCTGCTCTTGGCATACAACGAACCGTCGATATTGCCAAGATTCAGAGCACCATTGGAGCTAACCAGCTTCACTTCACCCTGCACATTCTGCACAGTTAATGTCCCATTGCTGGTGTGCGCATCTACACCGCCGGCTACATCATGAATGTCCAGTCTTCCATTACTAGTGTTCATTTCAACACCAGACTTCAAATTTCCAGCTTCAATCGATCCGTCACTGGTTTCAACCTCTACTGCAAGATTGCTGGGAAGGTTGACATTTATATAGGGATCTTTGAAATTAAATCCAATATGAATGTTGGAGAGCCAGCCGGAATCCCCTTCAAGCTTCATAGTCAAGGTGTCTCCTTCGGCTACAACTGACCACTTCTGCTCCAGTGCGCTTGACCCTTCACTCTCCGATTTCCCCGGCACTTCCAGCTTCCCCTCATAGTCAAGCGTATTTCCGTCCACACCGCTCAGCTTAACCTTACCGTGTGGCAGTTCAATCTTCACATTTTTGATCCCTGCCTGCACATCCACTGTTCCGTTTACCGGCACAAGCTGTGTTCTTCCAAAAATCCCGCTGAGCGAGCCATCGGCCAGCACCCTCTGGGCACCGCTTGCTGCAACCAATACCACGATCAGGACAATAGCCCAGCCGCTAACACGGGTTTTGGCATCGGACTTAATAAATATCCGGAGCAGCGTCTCCAGCCCGAACAGTATAAGTAGTGCAGGCCAGAGATAAGCAAGCGCCTGGTAAGTAACCACATCAAATTGGGCCAGTGCAATAATCCCCCCCAACATGATGCAGCCCAAAGCTGCGGTAAAACTGCCGATCTTCCATCTCGCCATTGTTCATTTCCCCATTTCTCTATACTTTTGGATTTTTCTTCAGCATTCTCAGCCCGTAGCCGATCAGCCCCAGGGACAACAGAATGGATCCGATATTCATATCGGTGAGTAAATCCCAGAGCCCTGGAAAGGTGGTAATGATCAGCAGCAGAATGCCCGCAGTTACACAGCCAAAACCGACCCAGACCGGACTAACTTCATCATTGGGATAAGCCGGACTGGCAGGCATCCCCATACTCCAGGGCACACCGTAGCTATCAGGGTGGAACATCATACGTTCATGCTCTTCGGCAGCTATTTTCATCCACGCGGCTTTCTGAAGGGCATCAAATAATTGATAGAACCACAGAGCAGCCAATGCGAACGGGAAAACCGTTGGCATGGAAGGGATAAAGATAATACACAGTGCTGCTCCAATCATATACTCAAGACCCAATTTTTTGAAGCCTAAATACAGATGTCCGATTCCCGGAATCATAGCCAGAAGAAAGGTGAGCCAACGTCTTTTTTTGATCATAACATATCCTCCTATTTGAAGTTGCTGATATATTGATTTATTTATTTGTACCATCAGAGTTAAGCCAGGCGCTGACCGATGTGGACATATGTCCATTAATCTCAGTAATACCGTAGGCCATATCTTTGAACACCCCAAGCTGCAGCAGCAGAAAAGTCAAACCAACCGCGACCCCATAATGTACCCAAGAGGTTCTGGGAGCTGTGCGGCGTCTTGCCATAGTTGCTCTGACTGCCCTTTCCCGGCGACCCGATTCCAGTTGTTCAATTTGCCCCATAACATCGGCAGTAATATCCGGAAAATCAAGTGTATCCAAGGACTCTTGTCCATTCTCCATTTCATTCCATAGCGCAGACATTTCTCTTGCTTCCTCCAGCCACTGTGCGCAATCGGGACAAGACTCGATGTGCAGACGGATTCTCAGCTCCGCTTCCGGAGACAGCAAGCCTTCGATATAATGCGGCATCCATTCTTTGACTGTTGCACAATTCATCGCCATTCCTCCCCGTTTTTACGCATCATCTGTCTGGCCCTGTACAGCTGTGACTCTACTGTTTTTACCGAAACGCCTTTCTGCTCGGCAATCTCCTGATAAGAGTGTCGCTGAAAATAATACATCTGCACGACCGACCGGTACGGTTCTGTGAGATGGTTCAGATTCTCGCCCAGCTCCTCCGAAGCTTCCTTACGGAGCAGCACATGCTCAGGCGTCTGCGATGTCACCCAATCATTCTCTGTATAATCCGCCGTACTGCGGTGCTTCCATTCCCTGTCATTGGCCCGTTTCCAGTCCAGGCAGGTCCGGTAAGCAATCCGGTACAGCCATGTGGAGAATGAGGATTGCCCTCTGAAGGAAGGGAGCGCCTTGTAGGCTTTGATAAAGACTTCCTGGGCCATATCCTTGGCCGACTCGGCTTCTCCTGTAATCTTGATACATACCCGATACACCATGCCTTGATAGCGCGACACCAAATGCTCAAAAGCCTGATGCTGCCCGTTTAGCACGGCTGATATCCACTCTGCCTCTTCCAAGTAGTTCTCCCCTCCTTCAGCTTCATAATATTAGACGCCGGGCCTATGACTTCCCCTGCAACTTATTTCATATTTTTTTAATCCCGGTAATTTCAAATCCTCTATTCTATATCCTACAACAAGAATACTCCATTTTTGAAGGGATACCCCTGATTATCCAGCGATAAAAGCACTCTGCATAAGCAGAATGCCGAGGATTTGAAACTTCTGATCACCGTCGGCCGCCGCATGTCCCTGCTGCTCAACGATCTGTTGGATCTGTCACAGCTTCGCGAGAGCAATATCCAATTGAAGCTGCAAAGCCTCCACATTCAATCCGCGGCTCCGGGAGTAGTGGACATGCTGGGACCGAAGGTGCACTCACTGTATAATTGGTAGCCTCAGTAGTTCCTGCGGTGCCGCTTGAGCTGGTCAGGAAATTAACCGGGAAGACTTGCAGTGAACCAGGCAAGAGCTCTTGCGTGTTGTTAAAATAATCCTTCAGTACAGCATCTGCCTGGGCAAGCTGAAGCTCATTATAGTTGTAATCAATCTCCCAGGACGTTACCTGTGTTGCCGGATATTATCGGTGGACGATTTCTTTAAAAAGGTACCCTGCGATACGCTCACTGTCGCTGATGCTGTAGCCCCCGCCTGGTTTGAACCGCTGAAGACTGCAGTATTGGTAAAGCTCGTCTTGGCAGCATCCGTTATGTCCGTAGTATATTGAATACGGTATGCCCCCGTGATCGTTGAATCATTAAAAGCAACATTCAACTTGCCGGAAGGTGTCGTTACAGCATAACGCGAAGCATCGAGCTCCGCTCCCTGTGTAACGGAACCATCCAGCTTCACATTAAGGTTAAACACCTTGACGTCCAGCGGATCCACCAGCGCCAGGCCGGCAGGAATCGTATCGGTAACCGTTGCTCCTTGGACACTCGACAATACTTTGTTCACGTCTACAGTCCAAATAATCTGCTTGGCGTTTATGTTATCCTTGTTGGAGCCGGTTGGAACTCCGCTCTTGGCAATGGGAGAGGTGACATCAGGAATGAACGTAAGCGTCACCGTCTGATTGCCTCCGTTGATCGGGAACACGATCTGCTGGACAGTCGTTTCCGTAAATTTAGTTTTATCGAATTTGGTGCTAATGGTAAAGGAACCGTGTACACCGAAATAACTTTTAATGTCATCGTTAAAGGTCATAACCACTTTGTTCGGGCTGCCCTTCAGGACATCAAAATGACCTAGTGGAACGCCGTCAAACATCAGAGGAGTTCCGCTAATATCACTTGCTAGCACAAACTTGTCAGGCAACTCGAAGCTGTATGTATCACCGCCTTTATACGTTGAATCCGGAAGCTCCCAAGTATAGGTAAGCTTCACTTCAGCCCCTTGCTTATAGACAACGTCTGTTACGGGAACCCCGTTGTCATATACGTCCATAGTTACACTGGTGATGATATTGCCGGTTATTTCCGCTGCGTTGGCCTGTGTGTTGAAGCCAAAGCTGTAAGCCCCTTGTATGAAAATAATAAGTAAACTAAGTATGACTGCCATTCTTTTTTTAATCATTACCAGTTGTCTCCTTTTTCTCCCCGAGTAAGATATCAGCCTTAACTGTAATCTTCACGCATGAACAATTTCTGAACAGCCTATGTACAAGCGGATATTTTTCTTCTATTTTCGATTTTTTTTTCACAAAAACGACAATAAATTCAGAGTTAATATCACAGATAACATTATATATAGTAACTAAAGTCACTGATAAAACACTGATACTTTCCAGCATACTCATGGGCAACTGAGCTATCTGTAACATCATTCGAATACTGCAGCACAAAAAAAGCCATCCGGTCAGCAGAGGGGACTCCACTGAAGGAATGGCTTCAATAATTACACTATACAAAAAATCTTATGGGTTACAACTGCGCATGATCACGCTGTGTATACGTCTTACGTTTCTCCAGCAGCTTGTTGAGCGCATCCAGATACGCACGGGCGCTCGCCTCCAGAATATCTGTGCTGAGTCCTCGGCCCTGTGCGGCAACCTCTCCCTGTGACAATACCACATGCACCTCACCCTGCGCGTCCTTGCCCCGGCTTACGGCCTTAATGGAGTAGTCACCAAGCGTAACTTCCTCCCCTGTCGCCTGATCAATGGCATTATAGATCGCATCTACTGACCCGTTGCCTTCAGCAACCGCAACAATCGGTTGCGGGTCTGGCCCGTTAATGATTACCTTGGCTTCAGGAGTGGCCTCATTGCCATAAGTGACATAAATCGTCTGCAGACTAAAAACTTCCGGAGTATCGGTCAGCTTTTCTTCCAGCAGCGCCAGAATGTCCTCATCGGATACTTCCTTCTTCTTATCTGCCAGATCCTTAAATTTGGCAAACGCAGTATTCAGTTCTTCCTCCAAGAGCTCATAGCCCAGATCACTGAGCTTTTCGCGGAATGCATGGCGGCCGGAATGTTTGCCCAGCACCAGCTTGCTCTCTTTGAGCCCGATGGTTTCAGGTGTCATGATTTCGTAAGTGGTTTTCTCCTTCAGCATGCCGTCCTGGTGAATCCCGGATTCATGGGCGAAGGCATTAGCACCGACAATCGCCTTGTTGCCTGGAACAACCATGCCTGTCAGCTTGCTGACCAGACGGCTGGTACGGGCGATCTCAGAAAGTACAAGCGATGTCTTGGCATCGAAAAACTCACTGCGTGTCTCCAGCGCCAGCGCTACCTCTTCAATAGCTGTATTCCCGGCGCGTTCGCCAATGCCGTTGATGGTACCTTCGATCTGATCGGCACCGTTCTGAATCGCAGCCAGCGTATTCGCTGTAGCCATTCCCAAATCATTATGACAATGGGCGCTAAGCTGAACTTTTTCAATATCCGGTACGGTGTCCTTAAGAAACTTGAAGATTGCACCATATTCCGAGGGGTTCAGATAACCGACAGTATCGGGAATATTGACCACATTCGCACCTTCACGAATCGCCATCGCCACCATTTCAGCCATGAAGTCACGTTCAGTGCGGCCGGCATCCTCCAGTGAGAATTCCAGCTTGGAGAAATATTTCTTGGCATAACGGATGGCAGCCTGTGCAGTCTCCAGAACCTGTGCCTTTTCCATTCGGAGCTTATGCTGCCGGTGAATCGGTGACGTCGCCAAGAAAAGATGAATGCAGGGGTCCTGCGCTCCCTGAAGCGCTTCTTTAACTGCATCAATATCGCTCTCTCTGGAACGGGAGAGGCCAATCAAAGTTACATTCTTCACGGCTCGCGCTACTGCGTTTACCGCGGCCAGGTCTCCGGGTGACGCTGCAGGAAATCCTGCCTCCATCCGGTCAATCCCCAGCTTCTCCAGCTGGTACGCAATCTCTACCTTTTCACGTGTATTGAGATTGACGCCCGGGGACTGCTCTCCGTCACGCAACGTCGTATCGAACACATATATTTTCCGCAAAGCTGAGCACCTCCTGAAAAAGATTGTGCTTAAACCCTCAAATGCGGCCCGCAAAAAACACGGCCGCATCTGAGAATCACACTATATTACGTTCTTCGTTTGAAGTATATGAGACTATTTCTTAATCCAGTGCATCATTTCACGCAGCTGGCTACCAACTACTTCTACCGGATGAGCAGCTTCGTTGCGGCGGGTGGCTGTCAGGAAGGCACGGCCGGATTGATTTTCAAGAATAAAGTCACGGGCGAATTTACCCTGTTGGATATCGCTGAGCACTTCTTTCATCGCTTTTTTGGTTTCATCTGTAATGATGCGAGGACCTGTTACATAATCACCGTACTCAGCAGTGTTACTGATGGAATCGCGCATGGTTGCAAGTCCGCCTTCATACACAAGGTCAACGATCAGCTTCATTTCATGCAGACATTCGAAGTACGCCATTTCAGGAGCATAGCCTGCTTCGGTAAGTGTCTCGAACCCTGCTTTGATCAACGCGGATACGCCACCGCACAGAACGGCCTGCTCGCCGAACAAGTCGGTTTCGGTTTCTTCACGGAACGAAGTTTCGATAACCCCTGCACGTGTACAGCCGATGCCTTTGGCATAAGCCAAGCCGATAGCCTGAGCATTGCCGGTTGCATCCTGTTCAATTGCAATCAGGCCGGGAACGCCGAAGCCTTCAACATAAGTACGGCGAACCATGTGACCCGGGGATTTTGGAGCCACCAGCAGGACATCCGCATCCTTAGGAGCTACAATTTGGCCAAAATGCACGTTGAAGCCGTGGGAGAACATCAGAGCCGCACCGTTTTTGAGGTTTGGTTCGATTTCATTTTTATATACGGATGCCTGTGTTTCATCCGGCATAAGAATTTGTACAACATCTGCACGGGATACTGCTTCAGCTACCGGCAATACTTCAAAGCCGTCATTTTTGGCGGTTTCGAACGATTTGCCTTCGCGCAGGCCGATGACAACCTGAAGACCACTGTCACGCAGGTTCTGTGCCTGGGCATGCCCTTGGCTGCCGTACCCGATTACTGCAATTGTCTTCCCTTTTAGTACACTAAGTTCTGCATCCTGTTCATAGTACGTTGTCACTGCCATTGTCAATATCCTCCTTTAATTTGGGACCCATCGTAAAGAGCGGGTGCTTCAAGAGCCTTCATTCCTTAGGGTTGGATAGGCTGCTCTTCAAGCCCCCGCTCTTTCGCGGGAATTGCCTTGCCCTTATCTTATCAAATTAATGCAAACAAGCAGTAATCCGTTAAAGCTGTAAAATATAACGATCAGGCATTGCCCCGAATCATTGCCGTAACTCCTGTGCGGGACAGCTCTTTGATGCCATAAGGCTTGAGCAGCTCAATCATTGCATCAATCTTCTGGGTATCTCCAACTACCTGTACGAGCAGGCTGGTTGTACCAATATCCACCACAGAAGCGCGGAAAGTCTCAACAACACCCATGATTTCCGGACGTTCAGCCGGTTCCGCTTTGACTTTGATCAACGCGAGCTCGCGGGCTACCATTGGTTTAGAGCCCAGATCCACTACCTTGATTACATCAATTAGCTTGTAGAGCTGCTTCTCGATCTGCTCCAAAGTGTGCTGGTCACCCAGTGTTACAATCACCATCCGGGACAGGCCTACTTCTTCGGATTGCCCGACGGTGATGCTCTCAATATTGAAGCCACGGCGGCCGAACAGGCCTGACACCCGCTGCAGCACACCCGGCTGGTCATTCACAAGCACAGCAATCGTATGTTTCATCACTGTCATTCATCCCCCATCAGCATTTGATCGATGGTTGACCCTTGAGTTACCATCGGGTAGACATTCTCGTCTTTGGGAACAACGAATTCTACCAGAACGGGTCCCGGCGTTTCGAGTGCTTCTTTCCACGCAGTGGCTGCTTCTTCCTTGTTTGTTGCCCGTAATCCTTTTACCCCGTATGCTTCAGCCAGTTTTACAAAATCCGGGCTGCCTGCAAGGTCGGTATAGCTGTACCGCTTCTCATAGATGAGGTTCTGCCACTGGCGGACCATCCCCAGAACCTGGTTGTTGATCACTACAATTTTAACCGGAATCTTATTGATCGCACAGATCGCAAGCTCCTGTGAACACATTTGCATGCCGCCGTCTCCGTTAATGGAGACTACCAGCCGTTCCGGATATGCCATTTGTGCTCCGATAGCCGACGGAAATCCGAATCCCATCGTTCCAAGTCCACCGGAAGTGATCCATGAACGCGGATGATTGAACTTGTAATACTGAGCTGCCCACATCTGATGCTGACCTACGTCTGTAGTTACGATGGCTTCACCTTTAGTGGTGTCATTGATCATCTCGATGACCCACTGAGGTTTGAGCTCAGTATCGGAATCGTTGTAGCGGAGCGGATAATCCAGCTTCCACTGGGCAATCTGCGTTCTCCAGGCATCGGCATTGGCGGCACGGCTTACTTCAGGAATCAGCATTTCCAGTACCGTTTTCACATCACCAACAATCGGAATATCTGGCGATACATTTTTACCGATTTCAGCCGGATCAATGTCGATATGAACAATTTTCGCTTTTGGTGCGAAACCGTCCAGCTTGCCGGTCACACGGTCATCGAACCGGGCACCGATATTAATCAGCAGATCGCATTGCTGAATGGCATTGTTAGCCGTGTAAGTACCATGCATACCCGGCATTCCCATCCACAGCTCTTCTGCACTCGGGTAACAGCCCAGACCCAGCAATGTTGTGGTGATTGGAATTTCAGTCCGCTTTACGAATTCGTACATGGCCTCATGAGCCCCGGAGTATATGACACCGCCGCCGGCAATGATGATTGGACGTTCTGCAGATGAAATTGCGCGGACCAGCTTATCCAATTGAAGCTTGTTCGGAACCGTGCGCGGATTGTAGCCGCGAAGATTGACGCCCTGCTGTTTGGCCGGAGCAAACAGAGTTTTGGCAGCCGACACATCCTTCGGAATATCAATCAGTACCGGACCTTTGCGGCCGGTGTTTGCGATATGGAATGCTTCATGAATGATACGCGGAAGATCCTCAACATCACGTACCAAATAGCTGTGTTTTGTAATCGGCATGGTTATGCCTGTAATATCGGCTTCCTGAAAAGCGTCCGTTCCAATCAGGCTGGAAAAGACATTACCTGTGATTACTACCAGTGGAACGGAGTCCATAAATGCGGTGGCAATACCTGTTACCAGATTGGTTGCTCCTGGTCCCGAGGTTGCTATGCACACACCCGCCTTACCGCTGGCTCTGGCATAGCCGTCAGCCGCGTGAATCGCGCCTTGCTCATGCCGTGTCAGGATATGGTTGAAATCGGTGAAGCCATGAAGAGCATCGTAGATGTACAATACGGCACCGCCCGGATATCCGAATACGGTATCTACCCCTTCCAATACAAGACTGCGCAGCAGCACCTCGGAACCCGTAATCACCTCGGGATTTTTCCATTTCTCACGTAACTGCTCTATAGACTGTACTTCCGGTATTTGCGCGCTCATCAGTATTCCTCCCTTCGATAGTTAACATTCATTATGCAAATGACAGAACGTCCTATATACGGCCGATAATGTTCCTGGCAACAAAAAAACCTTTCGCCACCCACGCGCAGAAGACAGCGCGTGAGGGACGAAAGGTTGATCTTCCGTGGTACCACCCATGTTTGCATTGCATCTCACGATGCAACACCTTATCAGGATACAAAAATCCATCGATGTAGGCAGGGCCCAAATCTCTGTAACCTGAAGTCCCTAACGCGGACCAAACGATTCCCCCTAATAATTCCACCACTCTTGCCGATAGACCTTTCAGGGAAACAGCTCCGAGGTGAGCTCGTATATAAGGGATTCTGGTGGAGGTTGCAGCAATTCCTCTCACTCTCTGAGCAAAAGAGCCCTTAAAACTTCGTCCTCATCATTGCCGATGCATGTATGTTCGTTAAATGTTTAGACACATTATATGATTCCTCACACGGTTAGTCAATACCCATCTTTTCTGCAATCGTCATAAATCGTTGTTCTATTCTTGCCGGAACGCCCACACCCCTCTGGGCATATGATGTACGACAATGCGTGAAGGGGGCGCTTTATGATTCGTTACCGCAGACCCAAGCAGGATGATACTGTCATTCTTGACTTGATTGAGAAACAGCTGGTTCCATTATCGCATCTTCCGCAGACGGTAATCAACCAGGTCCGAAAAGATCTGCCCCGGCGTCTGGGTCAAGGGGTTACCCTTGTCGCTTGTCCAGATTACGAAAGTAATCCGCTGGGCTTCGTTCATTTCATGCTGCATGGAGACTTGCTCTATATCGACATGCTGGCTATAGCCCCTGCCGCGAGACGCAAACGTTGGGGGAATATGCTCATGGATAGAGCAGAACGGTTTGCACTATCACGCGGGTGCCAGAGGGCCAAAGTTTCTGTGGACATCGGCAATGTGCCGGGCATTTCCTTTTATCAAAAATTGGGCTACAGCGTAGCCCGTTATCAGCCGCAAAACTTCTGCTACGAGTTCGAAAAACCTTTAGCTGGCAGGATCAGAGCTTAAAAGAAACCAATCGGCGGGACGCCGTAACCAGGTCCGTAGCCAGGTCCGTATCCGCCATAAGGTCCGGCTCCAGGTCCGCCGTAAGGTCCGGGAACTCCACCACCATAACCATAACCTCCGCCATATGCGTAGGGAGCTGTACCGATGGCCAGCAAATCAAACAGCACCAGTGGAATCAAGGCCTTGGTTTGCACTTTTTTACCGGTGATCCGTTGTAGTACCAGACGACTGCCTGAAACTCGGAGCAGCTTGCCCGTTACTTTCGTGCCATCCTTTTTCACTGCGACAATATTTTTGCCTACCAGCTTCATCACCTGTCTCTTTGTAACCGGCTGTGCCATATTATCCCTCCTAAAAGTTTGTAAGCATAGGCTTTCAGAGTTCACTTTGTACAAACTAACTTCGAAAGCATAAACTCAAGTTTTGTAAGCATAGGCTTCCTGATTGGCTTCGAACAAAACTTGTTTTCTTCACAACAGTCTATTCGAGTCTAGCGTGCTTCGCCTGTACACCTGTCCCTGCCGGCTTTTCGTGGAATTTCAACAAAAAAAACGCATTCCCGGATCATACCGGAAATGCGTTTTTTGATCAATGCAGCAAACACTGCATCAAGATTAACGTTTGCTAGGGTCGTAAGGTTCACCCAATGCCTTCGGAGCCGAAGAACGGCCAACAGCACTGACTAGAACAATAATCGTTAACACATAAGGAATCATGAAGATAAATTCCTGCGGGATGTCCTTAGACCACTCGAACAATTGCACATAGTTGCGGATTGCTTGAGAGAACCCGAAGAATACTGCAGCGCCGAACGCGCCAAGCGGATTCCATTTCCCAAAAATCATCGCCGCAATGGCGATAAAGCCCTGACCGGAAACCGTGTTGTGCGCAAAGGTGCCTGTTGTCGTAAGTGTGATGGTGGCTCCGCCAATACCAGCCAAGAGCCCGCTCAGCATTACGCCGATATATCTCATACGGTTTACGTTGACACCAAGCGTATCCGCCGCACTTGGGTGTTCACCGACTGCACGGAGGCGGAGGCCAAATGGAGTCTTGAAGAGCACAAAATAAATGACAATAACCAGGATTATCGCAAGATAAGTCGTCGGATAGGAATTAAAAATCCCTTCACCAATAACCGGAATTTTGGAGAGCCCAGGGATAGGCACTTTACTAAATCCGTCCAGCAACGGTGTTTCGCCAGCTCCTTCAAAAATCAGTTTAACTACATAAAGCGTACTCCCGGCAGCCAGAAAGTTAATGACTGTACCACTGATCGTCTGATCTGCCTTGAACGTAATCGATGCTACCGCATGAATAAGTGAACCAAGCACCCCGACCACCATAGCACAGATTATACCGACCCATGGAGCCCATTCACCCATACCTGCATCTTGTGCATAATAGCCGCCTACAGCTGCAGCAAAGGCACCAAACATCATCAAGCCTTCAAGTCCAATGTTCACGACACCGGAGCGTTCAGAGAAGATGCCACCGAGGGCGGCAAAAATCAGCGCTGTGGAAAAAACAAGCGTTGTATTGAGCAATTGGCCTAATACTTCCATCTATAACACCTTCTCTTTCTTGCGCTTGAAGTAGAACGGTTTAAGCACCCAGCGCACAATTCCTTGTGCCGCAATGAAGAAAATAATTGAACCGATTACGATTCGGATGAGTTCAGGAGGAACATCCGCTCCAAAGCTCATACCTGCAGATCCATAAGTCAAACTACCGTAGAGAATAGCAGCCAAAATCACTCCGAGTGGATGGGTCAGACCAAGCAGCGCAACGGCAATACCGTCAAAACCATAACCTGGAGAAGCCGCAAATACAGATTGATAATGGAATACACCAAGCACTTCTCCAGCACCTGCCAGACCGGCAAAAACACCGCTGATGAACATGGCCTTGATGACATTGCGGCCAACATTCATACCTGCGTATTCTGCAGCATGCGGATTCAAGCCGACGGCGCGCATTTCGTAACCCTGTTTGGTTTTCCACAGATAGACATAGAAGAACACTGCTGCAGCAAGTGCGATTGCAGTCCCCCAGTGAATCCGTGCATTATCAAACATTGAGTTTAGAAATGTCATGGACAGCGAGGCCGGAATATCCTCAGAACGGTTTTGCCCCTGAAGCAGCAAGAATGTTCTGACAATATAGTTGGACAGGAACAGTGCAATCCAGTTCAGCATAATTGTTGTAATAACTTCGTTGATTCCGCGTTTTGCCTTGAGATATCCAGCAATGCCTGCCCAAAGGCCGCCACAGACTCCAGCAATGATAACTGCTAGCGGAACCAGCAAGAAATTCGGCAAGGCTCCGGCTAGCTTAATGCCAACAACAGAAGCTGCTGTCATTCCAATAAGCACTTGTCCGTCCGCACCGATATTGAACATCCCCGAACGGAAGGCGAAGGCTACTGCAAGTCCTGTGAACATCAGTGGTGTCATTTCGCGGATGGCCTCACCAAAGTCATAAGGACTGCCAAATACACGTTTGAACAGCGCTGAGTATGCGGCTATAGGATCGTATCCGCCGATCAGCATAACTACAGCCCCAACCAGGAAGCCCATCACGATTGCGACTAAAGGAACAATGTAGCTGTCTGTCGCAAATATTTTTTTGAGTCTATACATCCGTATGGCCTCCCCGCTTCAAGCTTCCCGCCATCATCAGACCCAGTTCCTGATCATTGGTATCCTGCGGGAATACTTCACCGACAATCTGGCCTTCATAGATAACGGCAATTCTGTCGGACACATTCATAATTTCATCGAGTTCAAAAGAGATCAGCAATACCGCTTTCCCTTGGTCGCGCTGAGCAATCAGTTGCTTCTGCACAAATTCGATCGCACCGACATCGAGGCCGCGGGTAGGCTGGGCCGCAATCAGCAGTGTCGGATTTTTATCTATTTCCCGCGCAATAATCGCTTTCTGTTGATTACCGCCTGACAAAGAGCGTGCTTTGTTCTCAATAGAGGGGGTTCGTACATCAAACTGCTTGACCAGATCCTCGGCATGCTTATCGATGACTTCTTTGTTCAGGAATCCATTCTGATTATACGGGCTCTTATAGTATGTCTCCAGCACCATATTTTCGCTAACTGTAAAGTCCAGCACTAACCCATGCTTATGACGGTCCTCCGGAATATGGGAGACATTCATTTCAGAAATTTTGCGTGGACTCAGATTGGCAATCTCCTTGCCGGATACGGTAATAGAACCGGAATCAATCTTACGCAGGCCGGTTATTGCCTGGATCAGCTCACTTTGTCCGTTGCCGTCCACTCCTGCAATACCGAGGATTTCGCCAGCCTTCACTTCAAAATTGAGACCGTCCAGTACCGATACGCCATCTTTACTCTTACTGCTGACATTCGTCAGCTTGAGTACACTTCCGCCAATATGCGGAGGCTGCTTGTCTACCTTGAAGGTTACACCGCGTCCTACCATTTTTTCAGCCAGCTCATTCGGATTCGTCTCAGCAGTCTTCACAGTATCAATAACTTTCCCCCGGCGGATGATAGTAACCCGGTCGGAAATTTGCATGATTTCCTTAAGCTTATGCGTAATCAAAATGATGGATTTGCCTTCTGCAACGAGCCGCTTCATAATCGCCATCAGTTCGGTAATTTCCTGTGGCGTAAGCACAGCGGTAGGCTCGTCGAATATAAGTATATCCGCACCACGGTACAGGGTCTTCATAATTTCTACCCTTTGCTGCATACCAACCGAAATGTCGTAAATCTTGGCATTGGGATTGACTTGAAGACCGTACTGCTCCGATAGCTTGCGAACCTGCTCCGCAGCGGATTTATAGTCGATTTTAAGACCTTTTTTCGGTTCCATACCAAGAACAATGTTCTCAGTTACCGTAAAAGGCTCTACAAGCTTGAAATGCTGGTGAACCATTCCAATGCCAAGCTCAATCGCTTTATTGGGGTTATCGATAATAACCGGATTCCCGTCGATTTCGATGCTGCCTTCATCGGGTTGATACAATCCGAAGACAATGTTCATCAAGGTGGATTTGCCTGCTCCGTTTTCACCTAGCAGTGCATGAATTTCTCCTTTTTCGAGCGTAAGACTGATGGAGTCGTTCGCAACGATACCGGGAAAGCGTTTTGTGATTTGCTTCAACTCTACGACAGGAGCCGCAGCACTCATGGAATCACCCTCATCACAGAATATATATATTTCCTTGTAGACACGGCTGTACCGTCCTATGAAGGACGGTACAGCTCTGTCTAAGTTATTGCATGTTACATTCCACTAACAAGGAACAAGGCCAGCTCAATAACCGGCCTTGTTCCTTGTTCATTATTGTAAGGCAAGAAACATCAAGTCAGTCTTACTCGGTAGGAACTTTGATTGTTCCATCAATGATTTTTTTGCTGTATTCATCAACTTTGGCAAGAATTTCAGCCGATACGTTAGCCTTGGAAGTTTCAGGAAGGCCTACACCGTTGTCTTTCAGACCCAGTACAGTTGTACTGCCGCCTTTGAATGTTCCGTCAACAACCTGCTGGGAAACTTTCTTAACCGCTTCGTCAACACGTTTGATCATGGAAGTCAGAGTTACATCATCACCAAATTCCAGGGATTGGTCTTTGTCTACGCCGATTACCCATACTTTAGCACCGCCTGCTTTGTTACGGGATTTAGCTTCGTTGAATACGCCGTTGCCAGTTGCGCCGGCAGCAGGGAAGATGATGTCATTGCCATCATTGTACAGGGTAGCTGCCAAAGATTTACCAACATCCGGCTTGTCATAAGCACCTGCATAAGTAACTTTTACGGTTGCATTAGGGTTAACAGCCTTTACACCAGCAACGAAACCTACTTCAAAACGTTTGATTACTGGGCTTTCCATACCGCCGATGAAACCTACTTTGTTGGTTTTTGTAGTCAGACCTGCAACTACACCAACCAGGAAGGAACCTTCATTTTCGGAGAAGGTAACGGATTCTACGTTAGGAGCATCTACCACACTGTCGATAATCGCAAGATTAGCGTTCGGATTCTCAGTTGCAACTTTCTTAACAGCATCGCCAAGGTCAAAACCAATACCCCAAGTCAGGTTGTAGCCGCCTTTAACGAATTGATTAAGGTTTGGCTCGTAGTCTGCATTGGATTTACTTTGCAGATATTTGATATCAATACCGGTTTCTTTTTGAAGGGCCTGCAGAGCTTCCCAAGCAGATTGGTTAAACGATTTGTCGTTTACGCCACCTACGTCAGTAACCAGACCGACTTTGACGTCAGTTTTAGGAGCATCCGTTGGTGCTGCTGTTGCTTCAGCTGGTGCATTGGTTGCTGTTCCAGCGTTGCTTGCTGCATTGCCGTTGTTATTGTTCTTTCCGCAGCCTGCCAGAATGACAGTGAACGCAAGCAACATAACAAGAGATAGTTGGTAAACCTTTTTCATTGAGTGTGATCCCCCTTAAGAAATTGGATGTCTTCTGTGTTCTTGGACATACCATTAGATCAAATTATAACTGGTAAAAACCCTAAAATCCAGTCTATAAATGACCTCAGGTCAATAATAATTTGCATTTTTTCACAAGAAACCGTTTACTGTTACATTACGTGTCAACAAAACACTCAAACCATGTCAGAAATACTCGAATCGCCTGATTATCTTCAGCACATATAAATATTATTGCACGGATATGTGTTTTCTATTATCATGAATGTTTACATATTCTATAAAAAGGGAGTACTGAAAAATGGATGATCAAAACCAACCCCAAGCTGCACCGGATTTCAAATACTGCCGAGAATCCCGCGTGTTCAAAACAGGCCGTGTATTCCCGAATGATGTCAACAATCACAAGACGCTGTTCGGAGGCAAGTTAATGAGTACGATTGATGAAGTCGCATCCATCTCTGCAATGCGTCACTGCCGGACTAATGTAGTTACCGCCTCTGCAGACTCTGTAGATTTTCTCCTGCCTATAAGACCCACCGATTCAGTATGCTTTGAGTCCTTTGTCTCTTGGACAGGCAGAACCAGTATTGAGGTATTCGTCAAAATCATTTCAGAGAACCTGTATACCGGCGAACGCGCTGTTGCCGCTACATCTTTCCTTACCTTTGTGGCCGTGCATGAAGACGGCACGCCGGCACTGGTACCCGCAATCATTGCCGAAACCGATGAGGAAAAGCTCATCAGCGCTTCTGCAGATCAGCGTTCCGAACTGCGCAAGATCAGAAGAACCAGCAGCAAGCTGTTGGCATCCCAGCTGAGCACAACCAAGTACTGGGAGTGAGCAGTGCGGAGGACTAACCATCTCTGAGCCAACCCGCATTTTGAAGTCTTGATCTTCTCTTCTAGTAACTGTAAACCCATTGCAAGGCCCAAAAAAAAGCACCGTCACACGGGATGTCCCGCAGGCGGTGCTTTTCGGTTACTTCTAAGTAATTACGCGTTGATCTTCTCTTTGGCTACTACAGCCAGGGAGTTGAATGCGTTAAGGTCGTTTACTGCCAGGTCAGCCAGCATCTTACGGTTCACTTCTACTCCAGCCAATTTCAGGCCGAATACAAGCTTGCTGTAAGACAGTCCGTTCAAACGGGCTGCTGCATTGATACGCACGATCCACAGTCTGCGGAAGTTACGTTTCGTCTGACGACGGTCACGGTATGCGTAAACCATCGATTTCATTACCTGCTCGTTAGCAGTTTTGAAAATGCGGTGCTTGGAACCGAAATAACCTTTTGCCAGCTTCAATACTTTTTTATGTCTACGACGAACTACAAATCCGCCTTTAACTCTTGCCATATTAATAAACCTCCCAAAAATGTGTGATAAAACTATTTCAAGTTAGCGAGTCCTTGTTTCAAGCGTCTTACGTCCCCAGGGGCCATAACCGGATTGCCGTTCAATACGCGTTTTGCGCGTTTGGATTTGTGGGAAAGCAAGTGGTTCTTGTGAGCTTTGTAACGCAGTACTTTGCCAGTTCCGGTGATCTTGAAACGGCCTTTCAGACTGCTGTGAGTTTTCATTTTAGGCATGGTGTTTCCTCCTTGAATATTATGCGGCGCCAAATTGCTGTGCAAGTGACTCCAAATTTATTGGGCTTTGGGAGCCAAGATCATAATCATGCTGCGGCCTTCCAGCTTAGGCTGGCGTTCTACAACAGATATATCTTCAACTTCGCTCTTTACACGTTCCAAAATCTTCTGACCGATGCTGGCGTGTGTAATCTCACGTCCGCGGAAACGCACGGAGCATTTCACTTTGTCGCCTTCACCCAGAAACTTGATAACGTTGCGGAACTTGGTCTGATAATCATGTTCCTCAATGTTAGCACGGAACCAAACTTCCTTAATGTCCACGATCTTCTGGTTCTTGCGTGCTTCCTTCTCTTTCTTCTGCGTTTCATAACGGAACTTGCCGTAATCCATGATGCGGCATACTGGCGGTTTCGCCTGCGGTGCTACGTTGACTAAATCCAGATTAAGATCAATCGCCATCTGCAACGCTTCGCGGATCGGTTTGATGCCGATTTGTTCGCCTTCCGCTCCAACCAATCGAACTTCTTTGGCCCGAATTTCATCATTGATCATATGTTCCTTACTGATAATACTCCACCTCCGGATCTACTTGGGAAATCAATTCTGCGGTTCTCCATAAAAAAGGGGTGCCGGTAACTCCCGACACCCCGTTTGATCAACGTTCATGAATTATAACATCCATAAAGCATTGAGATCAAAACCAGCTGGCTTATAGCCAGTCAGGTGAGAAGCCGGTGCTTCTGCTTGCAATCCCTATGTTTTGCATACTTGAATACTATACACCACTATGCACACTGTGTCAACAGCTGTAATATCTTTTCTTCTAGAAAAAACTTTGTTAAGAAACCTGTTTGCTCTGTACTTCCTCAAGCCGTACGACACGCGTATGTTTGGTATGGCTCCACTGCTTGTTGTTCTGCGTAAAGAACGCATAGAACGTGATGGGGTACCAAGAGATCAGGTAGATCGGGAAGACCAGCAAATACAGATATACCTTCTTGAACTTAACCTTCTCCAGCGCCATCGCGAGCAGGAAGGTTAGAATATTGGCGCCAACCGCAAAGTAACTAAGCCACAGTGGCAGCTGCCCATAGATGTTGGCTATATGCGGGCCTCCAAACATGGTGTTGTCGATAAACATGACCGCGGTCATCAAGAACGTCAACAGCACGATGTAGACATTGGCACCATATAGAGCCAGGTCAAATTTCGTAAGACTCCGTTCTTTAATACTTTGCCACAGCAAAGGAAAGAAATAACGGCGAGCCACCGTAAAGTGACCCTGCATCCAGCGCAGCCGCTGTCTTGAGGAAGCCTTGAATGTCAGTGGCTTCTCGTCGAAAACCTTGGCGTCGTAATTAAATCTTGGATAGACGCCCTTAGAGGCACTACGCATAGTAAATTCTAAATCCTCTACAAGGCTTGTCGCTCCCCAGCCCATTTCCTTAAGCAGATTGGTCTCGAAGCACATACCCGTTCCACCAAGGAAGTTCGCCATATTGAGATTGTGACGCGACAGCTGCCAGAGCCGGTTGATATACCAGTAGGATACACCGTAAGCGGCAGTGATCCAGGAATCCTCCGGATTCTTCGTATCGATATAGCCTTGAATAACGCGTGCGCCTGAGCAGAGATCATTGTTCATCTCCATCAGAAATTCTGTGTGAGCCAGATTATCGGCATCGAACATAACGACGGCATCATATTGCCGCGGCATGGCCCACAGTTCCTTGAGCATCCATTCAATAGCAAAGCCCTTGCCCCGCAAGTTGTTGTTGGTACGGACGCAGGCATTCATGCCGTGTTCCCTTACAATCTTTGCTGTACCATCCGTACAGTTGTCGCAGATGACAAATACATCGTACAGTTCCTGGGGATAATTAAGCTGTTTTAAATTCTCCATCAGCGCGCCGACGACTTCTTCCTCGTTATGTGCGGCAACCAGTACAGCAAATGATTTTTGCGGAGTGAAGTGAGCCTTATTCCTTTTCTTGTGCAGTCCAAATAACGAAAACGTAAACTGATAGACTGCGATAGCCGCCAAGATCACTTGGAGCGTAACAAACAGTGCGTCTGTCATGACCTTTGATGCCCCCTTTTCAATCTTGATGTTCTTTTTTTCTCTCTCTGGCATTGCTAACGTTCTTGCTGACCCTTTTGTTGCATCCCTTACAGTAAGACCTATGGCTTCCCTTTTTGCTAAGGCAGGCTTGCCTGTATGTCTATTACGTCAAAAGATAAGGCCCGGATGCCTCTGTCTTCGGCTCCTCTTTTTCTCTGTTACCTTATAAACGCGTTCCGCCTGCTTGAATCATTGTAAGGCGTAAGTGGTGATGAAGTCAAAACTGGCAATTTCCGAGCGAACCCGAGCTTTTTCCTTGAAATGGACTACCTTAAAAAAGTATGATAAAGACAGCTTTATGGCATAGACCGGATTACTGCAGCTGCGACTATGATCATCAGCCGGACTATCGGAGGGACAAGATATGAGACATCTGTTTATGAAAATGCATCTCTTGGAGCAGCGCATGTTCAAGTGGATTAACGGACGATTGCATCATCCTGTCCTGAACTTCTGGCTTTTTTATCTGACCCATCTGGGTGGAGCCACAAGCGCCATTGGCATTAATCTGTTGATCTGGGCACTGTCCCCTGAGCCTTTAAGAACCGCGGGGCTTAAGGCTCTGACTGCCCTGGCTATCAGCCATCTGCCTGTTGCTGTGGCCAAGAAGCTCTATCCGCGTATGCGGCCGTATCTGGCGCTCCCGGGCACCAATACGTTTCACAATCCGCTTAAGGATCATTCTTTTCCTTCCGGCCATACGACTGCTATCTTCGCTTCTACAGTGCCTTACATGATGGCCTTTCCTGCCCTGACCGTCATACTGCTGCCTTTGGCCTGCATTGTCGGATTTTCCCGAATTTATCTCGGACTGCACTATCCGTCAGACGTTTTTGCAGGTGCAGTAATTGGTTCCGGAGTCGCTGCAGGTACAGTTGTCTTGTGGTTCTAAAGTCAGAGATCATCTAAACCGGCGAATACCATTCACGAAAACAGGTGGATTATACATTGCGTAAAAAGAGAGTACTATTGCTGTCTGAAGGTTTTGGCGCAGGGCATACGCAAGCGGCTTACGCGCTGTCAAGCAGCCTGCGTAAATTGTCGCCTAATCTGCAAACAAAGGTGCTTGAGCTTGGAAGCTTTCTGAATCCCAAAATGGCGCCTCTGATTGTGTCAGCATACCGTAAGACGGTAACCTCCCAACCCAAGCTGATGGGATATGTGTACCGTCACCAGAAATCATTCAATCGTCTTACCACACTTGCCCTGCACCGCATATTTTATACACATACACAAAATATTGTAAAGCAGCTGAGGCCCGACATTATCGTCTGTACTCATTTCATTCCCAGTGCCGTCGTTTCCCGCCTCAAACGGCTCGATCCGGCCTTCAAGGCACCCCTGATCACCGTCATAACCGATTACGACGCCCATGCGACCTGGATCAGTCCAGAAGTTGACCGGTATCTGGTCTCTACTCCAGAGGTCAAAGCCAAGCTGCGCGGCCGAAGCGTCTCAGCAGCCAAAATCCAGGTCACCGGTATGCCGGTTCATCCGAACTTCTGGGAGCATCCGGGCAGAGCGGATATTCTGAAGCAGTTCACTCTTCAGGACATGCCGACCGTTCTGGTTATGGGCGGCGGCTGGGGAATGATGAACGACGAGGTCATTAACGAAGCTTTGGCCGGCTGGCGGGACAAGGTGCAGATAATTTTTTGCCTGGGTAAAAACGAGAAGCTGCTTCATGCAATGCGGGAGAATCCACTGTACAGTCACCCCAACGTTTCGCTGATCGCCTTTACACGTGAAATTGACAAGTTGATGGAAATCTCTGATCTGCTGGTTACCAAGCCGGGTGGAATGACCTGCAGTGAGGGTCTGGCCAAGGGAATTCCTATGCTGTTTTATGATCCGCTCCCCGGGCAGGAAGAAGAAAACTGCCGTTATTTCATGGCAGCTGGTCTGGGCGAACCCATTTCTTCACTTCAGGTGGTAGACGGATGGATGAAACGGCTGCTGTACAGCTATGACGAGGTGCAAGCCGAACGCCAAAGCCTGCTTAAGGAGATCGACCGCTTCCATCCCATGCAAAGCGCCCAAAGCATTATTGATATGCTGGAATAGCCAGGGCAAGAACTTGAATCTATGGCAATCATGCCGTTCATGAAGCAAAAAAAGGCGGTCCAGATATTCTTCACTGGACCGCCTTTTTGTGTACAGACCCGTTTGTGAAGTCAAACTTCTTCGCCACTGAGATCCGATTACAGGCGGTATTTGTCCAATCGCGAGGCTTGATAGCGTTCCAGCGCTTCTGCACCGACAATCGCCTCACAGCGGTGAATATTGACACCCCGGCCAAAAAATTTGGTTTCGTACTCTGTCATAACCTGTTCTTCGTTCATCACTCCGTCCGGATGCAGATCGAGAGAGATGTTCTTCATCTGCAGACCATAGTCGGCAAAGGCATTCAGAGAGAACTCAAACAGGCTGCGCGAATCCGTCTTCAGATGGATCTCGCCAAGCGGACTGAGCAGACCGCGGTATTTGTCGAGAAAACGCGGATGGGTCAGCCGGCGGCGCGCATGCTTGCCCTTAGGCCACGGATCGCTAAAGTTCAAATAGATGCGCTCAAGCTCTCCAGGGGCAAATACTTCCTCTGCATAGTTAATATTGGCAAGCGCCACTCTGAGGTTAGGTGGCGTCTCCTGCCCAGCCGGTTCCCAGACTGCACGGGCCTTCTCAGCCGCACGGCGGATCAGCTCATCATACATATCAACGCCGATAAAATTTATATCCGGATATTTGAAGCTCATCTGGCTGATGAACTGTCCCTTGCCCATGCCAAACTCTACATGAATAGGATGATCGTTGCCGAACAGTTCAGACCACCGCCCCTTCAGGCTGCGTGGATCCAGGATGACCAGATCGGTCTGTCCTTCCAGACTTTCACGTATTCCTTTTCTTCCGCGTAAACGCATAAGTTTTCCTCCGCTTTCTCTGATACAAACACTGTCACTTGCAATATTGTGCCGAACTTACCCGCAAAAGTAAAGGGATTTTAACAAGAAAGCAGACAGAAACCAAAGAATAGTGAACAACGCGAAGCTTAAACATTCTCACGATTCAAACAAAAAGGAATTCTCCGCTGGCCTGGATACGGCCGGACAGAGAATTCCTTTTTGATATATTTGGAATTGGGGTCCATGTTTTCATGCAGCTAATAGTCTACCTTGGAGGAGATTGAAAATCAAATCTCTTCTCAAAGGCACTGCGGATCTTGCGTTGTGCTTCGGTCTTGATCTTGTGATTGCCATTAAATTCAACACCCGTAAGCGCAAGCGCTTCGTCGGGAGTCAGCTGCACGTCAATGGAGCCTTTTCCTTCGGCATACACCGTTTGAGAATTCATCGTGATCACCTCTTGGTTTTATTATGGACCTTGCGACACGAAATTATGAATTCAAGAAATAGAGATTATGGTTGCTGCAGCGGTGTTTTTACACCCTAAATATAACATACTATGTAAGCAATATCAAGATGAAAGCGCTGTTATTCCAGCCTATTTTCCGCTGTATTTGCAGAGGCCTGAATGTTACGTTCACCGCTGATTTTTGATACAATAGAAAGGTTAAGTTGAAACGGTGTTATCTCAGTTAGAAATATAAGGATGATGTATGGCTTGAAATATATAAATCCTTATGTTGTAAAGAAAGGAGTACCCATGTCTAACCTTTTACAAACCTCCTCTCCACTATTGTGGGGGGATAAACATTTCCATACCTGGAATTATGAAATGCGCGAGCAACTGGACGCCAAGGTATTCAAGGTGATGCTCGATGCCGGGTTTACGTGCCCGAACCGCGACGGGTCCATCGCCAAAGGAGGCTGCACCTTCTGCAGCGCGAGAGGGTCCGGGGATTTCGCCGGCAGCCGCCGCGACGATCTGGTCACCCAGTTCAATAACGTAAGGGACAGGCAGCACTTGAAATGGCCGAATGCCCAATATATCGGTTACTTCCAGGCCTATACGAACACCTATGCTCCAGTAGAGGAGCTTAGAGAGTATTATGAAGTGATTCTGCAGCAGCCGGGCGTAGTCGGCCTTTCCATTGCAACGCGTCCCGACTGCCTTCCGGATGATGTGGTCGAATACCTGGCGGAGTTGAACCAGCGCACCTATCTCTGGGTCGAAATGGGCCTGCAGACCATTCATGATTCTACCTCGGAGCTGATTAACCGGGCACATGATACCCAGTGTTATACTGAAGCTGTCCAGAAGCTGCGCCGTCATGGGATCCGCGTCTGTACCCACATTATTCACGGTCTTCCGCAGGAAACCCATGAGATGATGCTGGAGACGGTGTCTGCAGTTGCAAACATGGATGTGCAGGGCATTAAGATTCATCTGCTGCATCTGATGCGCAAGACGCCAATGGTTAAGCAATATGAAGCCGGACTGCTGCGTTTTCTGGAGCAGGACGAGTATGTGAAGCTTATTGCCGATTCTCTGGAAATCCTGCCGCCGGAGATGATTGTGCACCGGCTGACCGGAGATGCTCCGCGCGACCTGCTGGTCGGACCGATGTGGAGCCTGAAGAAATGGGAAGTACTGAACGCCATTGATGATGAATTGATTGCACGCGATACCTGGCAAGGTAAATACTGGAGGAAGAGCTAATGGGCTTTATGTCTGTCCTTAGCTTTGCTCATAAATTAACCGAGGAACGCCTGCAGCCAGGCGGCCGGGCCATTGATGCTACCGTTGGCACTGGTGCTGACACGCTGTTTCTCGCCAAAACGGCCGGTCCGCGCGGCGGGGTGTGCGGCTTCGACATTCAGCCTGCCGCGCTGGCTCTGGCCGAAGAGCGCCTGCGGCTGGCCCGGGAGGACGCGCAGGCGGCGCTGTCTCCCGTAACGCTGCTGCTGCGCAGCCATGCAGCCATGGCAGAAGCCGTTCCGCCGGACTGGCGCGGAACGGTCTCTGCGGTGATGTTCAATCTCGGCTATCTGCCCTCGGGCGATGCCGACAAGACGATCATCACCGAGCCTGTGAGCACGCTGGCCGCGCTGGATACCGCGCTTGCACTGCTGCGGCCGGGCGGCATCATCACAGCCGTGCTCTACCCCGGCCATGAAGGCGGCCAACATGAAGCCGCCGCGGTGGAAGCCTGGGCGGCGGCCCTTCCGTCCCAGCAGGCACAAGCAATTGTCTACCGCCAGCTGCAGCGGGCTACCGCCCCCTACACGCTGGCAGTCGAGAAGAAAAAAGGAGCTGATCTGTAAGTGGCCGTAACCAAAATCGAGCACATTGGTATTAAAGTGAACCACCTGGAGCGTTCGCTGCAATTTTATCAGGAGGTTATCGGTTTGACCCTTCAGAACATTCTGGGAGAGCCGGGAGACGAGATCCGTCTTGCTTTTCTAAGCTTCCCTGGCCAGTCCAGCGTGGAGATAGAATTGATTGAACGGGCATTTGAAGGCCTCCCCCAGGAGGGTAGAGTCAGTCATGCCGCCTTTACGGTGGATGATATTGAGCAAGAACACAGGAGAATTGCCGGACTCGGCATACCCGCTTTGACTGGCATTTCGACGCTTGCGAACGGCTGCCGCTATTTCTTTTTTGACGGGCCAGACGAAGAAAAGCTGGAGTTTTTTGAATCCACACGAACCAGGTAAACCAAGCAGGACATTATTTTATAACTTGGAAAGGAAGATGAAGAAATGACTAAGCCTTATCCTTTAAAATTTCAGCCGGAGTTCAAAGAACGCGTGTGGGGGGGCCGGGCCCTGGAGAAATTCGGTCTCGAGCTGCCTGAAGGGCATATTGGCGAAGGCTGGATGATCGCCGACCACCCGAACGGTACTTCATCTGTGCTAAATGGAGAGCTTGCCGGTCAAGGGCTGGATCAGATTCGCGAGCAATTCGGACAGGTATGGTTCGGAAGCAAGGGCAGCCCGAAGGAAGGCGGACGTTTTCCGCTCCTGATCAAGCTCCTGGACTGCAACGACAATTTGTCGGTGCAGGTACATCCTACGGATGAGTATGAAGGATTGCCAAAGGGAGAATTGGGTAAAACAGAAATGTGGTACGTACTTGATGCCAAACCAGGCGCCAAAATCATCTACGGCCTCAAAGACGGTGTAACCCGCGAAAGTCTGCGCGAGGCGCTGGAAAGCGGCAAAGTGATGGACAGCATGCAGGAAATCACCGTCTCGGCCGGGGACGCTTTTTACATCCCTGCCGGAACCGTTCACGCATTGTGCGCCGGTGTGGTTGTAGCGGAAATTCAACAGAACTCCGACACTACATACCGGATTTACGACTACGACCGTCCGGGTCTGGACGGCAAGCCGCGTGAGCTTCATATTGAGGATTCGCTTAACGTGACTGCATATGAAGGCGCTGGCGCCACTTCCATGAAGACCGATGGGGCTGTAGCCGGAGAGTGGCTGCAGATTGCCGCGTCCCCTTATTTTATTGTAGAAAAAGGGGTCGTTAACGGAGAGTGGAACCTCTCTACCACTCCGGACAGCTTCACAATCCTCGTGGTCTGCGAAGGCAGCGGGCATCTGACCTGGGAGGGCGGCTCCCAGCCTTATTCCGCCGGAGAATGCTACCTGCTTCCGTCCACCCTGGGTGCCTACGGAATTGAAGGCCACTCCACCGTGCTCCGTTCGTATCTGCCATAAGCCATGCCTGGACCGGCATATGATTAAGGCAGAAGGTCACAAAGCTTAGGCCTATGCTTACGAAGTCAGTTTTGTACGTGGCATCTCCAAGAAGTATTGCTCACAAAACTTAGACCTATGCTTACGAAGTCAGTTTTGTACGTGGCATCTCCAAGAAGTATTGCTCACAAAACTTTTAGGAGGAACGGTATGAGAGAGAACAGCTTTAAGATGACTGATCCGCTAGGGGTCGCCATTCATGTCTATGAATGGCTGCCGGAGCCGGAGGCTCCGGTGAGGGGGATTGTCCAGATTGCCCACGGCATGTGTGAAACGGCTGCCCGCTATGCACGGTTTGCAGCAGCACTCACCGGAGCTGGTTATGCGGTGTATGCCAATGACCACCGGGGCCATGGGCATACCGCAGACCGGATCGATTTACTCGGTGACACAGGTGAGGACGGCTTTTACTGGATGCGGCGTAATCTGCTCCAGCTAGCCGGCATCGCCTCATCCCGGCATGAGGGCCTGCCAATCTTCCTCCTGGCCCACAGCATGGGCTCCTTTCTGGCTCAGAAGCTGATGTGCGAGGATGGCCACGAAGTCTATACCGGCTTTATCCTGAGTGGTACGAACGGGCCGCGCGGTATGCTTCGGCTCGGAGAGTCGCTTGCCGGACTGCAGTCCAGGCTGCAGGGGATGCGCCACCGCAGTGTTCTGATGAACGGGATTGTTTTCGGCCCTTATAACCGTTCCTTCGCCCCGGTAAGAACTGCTTTTGACTGGTTGAGCAGTGATTCACAGGAAGTAGACCTCTTCATAGCTGATCCTTTCTGTGGAGCAGTCTGCACAACCCGTTTCTTCCGCGATTTTTTCCGGCTGCTGCGGGATATCCATTCCCCGGAAACTCTGCTTACACTATGCAAGAATAAGCCCGTATATTTATTTGCGGGAGCCAAAGACCCTGTAGGCATGAACGGTCAAGGTGTGATCCGCCTGGCCGGAATCTACCAGGAGCATGGAATATCCGATGTAGAATTCAAGTTGTATCCCGAAGGCAGGCATGAAATGCTCAACGAAGTGAACCGGGATGAGGTAACTTCGGATGTGCTGGATTGGCTTGTACGCCACCTGCCGGCAGAATCATTGCTGCTTCAACCCGCTGCTCATTAGCATACTATAAAAGACAGGCTTTCCGTCAGTTCCGGAAAGCCTGTCTTTGTATTTTTCCGCTATAAATCTACTAATGATCCATTTTTTAACATGCAGAATGTGATATGATTTTCTTGTACAACATTGTTCATGAGCAGTAGGCGCCTCTCCTATAAGAGGAGGTGACGGTAATGGACGTAAAAGATGCTATTACCCTGATGTTCATGTTCGGTATGTTCCTATTGGCTCTGCTAGGCTACATTAAAAAGAAATAGACCGCCCCGGAAGGTAACGGTCTACTCCAAACCACAAAAGATGAGACGACCGGCTGCTCTACAGCAGTGGTTGTACACCAGGGCTGTGCTGATGACACAGCTCCTTTTTTACTTTATTTAAGCACAATCCATTTTATTACATAAAGACCTGCCGGGCAATCCTCTCCGGCGGGCCTCCCTTCCGAAACTCCCCTTTCCCGGCGCATCAAGAGACAGACTGACTACAAAGGCAGTGAATAGTACTGCGCCCGCTGGCTCTCGTCCTGCTGGTACATGACGATCAACAGCGTGCTTCCGGCGGTATGCGCCAGGGGTTCCGCCAGAGCAACGGAACTCTTGTCTGCAGCAGCAAGCGGCGGCGTGGTATCCATTGCCAGATCCGCTGGCTTTGTCTGCACTGCAGCAGCTGCCGTGCCTGTCTGTTCGCCACCCGTTACAAGGGGGTTCCCCAGCGTGCTATCGTCTATTTTCCCGGCCCCTTCAGCTTCAGCAGCCACAGGATCAAAACGCAGTCCGCTAATCGAATCCAGCACAGCATCCAGCCGGAATGGCAGCACTTCGAGCACTGTGAACTTCTGCAGCTCCCGCTCGCTGAATCCCGCCTCTGCCAGCTTGGCGGACAGGCGCTCCGGATGACTGGTGATTTCCTTCATATAACGCGACCAGTCGGATTTGTCCAGCGTGATATCCCACCAGATTTTACGTGGCTTATATTTGTGGCCCAGGAAATAATCCAGTTTCATCAGCCCGGTGATTACTTCCATGGAATCCGTTCCGCGGTCCGTCAGAAAAGCATGCAGCCGGATGAACAGATCCTCCAGCTGGTGCCCGATCTTTTGCCAGCCCCGCTCCTCCCAATAGTCGCCAAACTCCTGGAAGAAATCGAACGGAGATGGGAACACATGCCGGATCAGGTACTTGACCGAATGATCCAGCCGGTGGCTGTTCCAATATTTCTCCAGCACATCCTCGAGCCGTTTGAGCCGGATGATGTCAGAGAAAGGCATCACGTGGCTGCTGAGTATTTCGTAAGGAGCGTGCTCCATATACGTATAATCGTATTTGGCCGCCTGGGCGCGCAGGCCGGTGCCGCGCAGCATTTTGAGGAATCCGAGCTGCAGCTCTTCCGGCTCCATGGCAAATACATCGTTAAAGGTTTTGCGGAAGGTGGAGTAATCCTCCTGCGGCAGACCAGCTATCAAATCGAGATGCTGATCGATGTTGCCGCTGGCCTTGATTTTCATGACAGTGCGGGATAGCTTGGTGAAGTTCTGCCGGCGTTTGACCAGCTCATTCGTCTCATCATTGGTGGACTGCACGCCAATCTCGAACCGGAAGATGCCCGGAGGGGCATTCTCCGCCAGAAAGTCCAGTACCTCTGGACGCATAATATCGGCCGTAATCTCGAACTGGAATACACAGCCCTGATGGTTGTCGATCAGGAACTGGAACATTTCCATGGCATAATTGCGGTTGATGTTAAAGGTGCGGTCGAGAAATTTGATGACTTTTGCACCATTCTCAATCAGATAGAGCAGATCGGATTTGACCCGTTCAATATCGTAGTACCGCACCCCCACCTCGATGCTGGACAAGCAGAACTGGCAGTTGAACGGACAGCCCCGGCTGGTCTCAAAATAAACGATCCGCTTGCCGAGATCCGGCAGATCATCCGGGAACCGGTGCGGCGTCGGCAGAGTGTTGAGATCGCTTTTGGGACGCGGCGGATTGACGATCAGCTCTTCGCCCTTGCGGTAGGCAGCCCCGTAGACAAAATGGAACTTGTGGTCATCCCGCAATTCCTGCAGCAAATGATGGAAGGTCTCTTCCCCGTCCCCGTTCACTACAAAATCAATCCCGGCCTCACGCTGCATCCAGTATAGCGGCTCATACGATACTTCCGGCCCGCCCAGCACAATCTTGATCTCCGGCATCACTTGCTTAAGAATCCCGATCAGCTTAACGGTCTCCTCGATGTTCCATATATAACAGGAAAAACCGATCACATCCGGTTTCTTCTGGAATAGGTCTGACACGATATTCATCACGGGATCTTTGATGGTGTATTCTGCCAAATGAATATCTTGAAACTCATGCTCGCTGTATGCCTTCAGGAGACGGATCGCCAGCGAGGTGTGAATATATTTGGCATTTAATGTGGCCAGGATGATTTTCATGCCTCATAACCTTCTTTACATTTCATTTTGAAAAAATTCCAGGAAGGGCTTGCCGTACTTCCGGTATTTCACTTCACCGACCCCTTTGACTCTCAGCATTTCCGCTTCGGTCTGCGGGCAAACCACGCTCATCTCGCGAAGGGTCGCATCATTGAAAATAATGTAGGACGGCACATGCTCACGCCCCGCCAGCTCGCGGCGGATCAGGCGCAGCTGCTCGAATACCGTCTCATTGACAGCCGACGGCGCCAGATCGCGGACACGGCTGCGGTCCCGCGAACCGGATGCACCTCCGGTACGGAGTGGACGGGCCACCCGCTGCAGTACCTGCCGCTGGCCGCGCAGCACTTCAGCAGCCAGAGGCTGCAGCCGTACAACAGGATACTGCCCCTCCGATAATGCCAGATAACCTTCTGAGATCATTACATTGATGGTCTCTGTAATCTCCTTCTCCGTACGGCTGGACATCGCCCCGTGTGTAGGCAGATTCTCAAAGCCGTACTGGAGCACCTTTTGATTACGTGAGCCTTTCAGCACAGAGGATACCAGGGCCACGCCATAACGCTCGCGCATGCGGTGGATACAGGAGAAAATCTTCTGGGCATCCACTGTCATATCTACCAATTCCCGTTCATCCGTACAAGAGCTACAGATTCCGCATGGCTTGTCCCCATGCTCTTCGCCGAAATAATCCAGCTGGGCACTGCGCAGACAGCGGGTGGTATAGCAGTAATCGATCATCTGCTGAAGCTTGCGGTATTCATTGGCTTTGCGGTCTGTGTCCTGCGGATTCTGCTCGATCAGGAATTTCTGCGTCATAATATCCTGGGCGCTGAAGAGCAGAATGCACTGGCTGGGCTCTCCGTCCCGTCCGGCACGGCCTGCCTCCTGCACATAGGCTTCCATATTCTTTGGCATATTGTAATGGATGACGTAACGTACATTCGACTTGTCGATACCCATCCCAAAGGCGTTGGTAGCGACCATGACGCGTATATCGTCGTAGAGGAACCCTTCCTGGCTCTCTGCCCGCTCCTGATCATTCATTCCCGCATGATAACGCCCGGCGGCAACACCGGACGCCTGCAGCCGCTGATAGAGGTCATCAACCTCTTTGCGCGTAGCCGCATACACGATTCCCGGCTCATTAGAGTGCCGCGCGGTATAGTCCATCACGAACTCGCGTTTGTTCTCCCCGCGCAGCACAGACATCGCCAGATTGTCACGGCCCAGCCCGGTCATGAAGACCCCGGGCTGACGAAGCCGCAGCAGCCGGACCATATCCTCCATCACCTCAGGCGTAGCCGTTGCGGTAAAAGCCGCAAGAATCGGCCGCTCTGGCAACTCCTCTACGAACGGGGAGACTGCCAGATAACTGGTACGGAAGTCATGTCCCCACTGGGAGACACAGTGTGCTTCATCCACTGCAACACAAGAGATAGACAGTCCGGCCATTTCCAGGCGGAACCAGTCCAGCTCCAGCCGCTCAGGAGCCACATAGAGGAGCTTCAGCTCGCCCCGGCGTGCAGCGCGGATGCGATCATTCACTTCTTTGCCGCTTAGTGTGCTGTTGATATATGCGGCTGGAATTCCTGCTGTGGTTAGCGCATCCACCTGATCCTTCATCAGCGAGATTAACGGTGAAATGACCAGGGTAAGTCCCGGCAGCAGCAGTGCGGGAACCTGATAGCAGATCGATTTCCCCCCGCCCGTCGGCATAATACCCAGCGTATCGCGGCCTTCCAGCAAATTCATGACAATTTTCTTCTGGCCTTCCCGGAAGTCGGGATAGCCGTAATATTTTTGCAGTTCAGCCTGCGCCTGTTCCATGGTAGGTGCTTGCATCTTCATCTCTATCATAACTCCTTAAGACTTTCTATCTTTAGTTTACATAAAAAACCCTCTACTAACCAACACTTTATAGTGATCTTCCAAACTGTCAGCCCAAAGGAGGCGGCCGAATGCAAGCTTGGAAAGAGAAATACGCTTCATATATGCAGAAGCAAAAGCAGCCCTCCCCTGTACCTCCCGTTCCCGGCAATGACAAGATAAGCCTCAGCCTGAAAGACAATAAGGAAGATCTGCTTACCCGGCTCGGCCAAAGCGGAGATCTTGTCGTGCGTGATTTTCTGCTGTTCGGCAGATATGAGGCGGCGCTTATTTTCTTCTCCTCTCTGGTCAATCAGGAGCAGATTCAGGAATACATTCTTAAACCGCTCATGGACCGTTCTGCCGGTCATCCCGGAATGCCGGACAAGCTTGCTGATATGTCCCATTATATCTGGAATGTAGCGGTACAAGTCACACAAGGAACCACAGAACAAGACCTGTCCGCATTGCCTCCCGCAATCGTCAAGGGCCAGCTGATTCTGCTGATAGAAGGCTCCAGCGAAGCTCTAATGCTGGATATGCGGCAGATCGACATCCGAAGTGTAGAGCAGCCCCAGACGGAACAAGTGATCCGGGGCCCGCGGGAAGGATATGTGGAAAAGCTTGAGAACAACCTCTCGCTCCTGCGCTACCGGCTGCAGAGTACGGACTTCCGGATTGAAATCAGTCCGCTCGGGACCCGAACCCAATCCAGGGTGGCCTTGTGCTACTTGGACAACTTGGCTGACCCGAAGCTCGTAGCCGAGGTGATGCGCAGAATTTCAATTATTCATACTGACGGGATTATCGATGCAGGCTATATTGAACAATTTATTGAAGACCAGCCGTTATCCCCCTTCCCGCAGGTTCAGAGCACGGAGCGGCCGGACAAAACAGTAGCTTCTTTGCTCGAAGGCCGGGTGGCTATCCTGGTGGACGGCTCTCCTTTTGCACTCATTGTTCCGGCTTTATTCAACCAATTCTTCCAAACGGTTGATGACTATACGGAACGTTTTATTATGGGCAGTCTCATCCGGATGATCCGACTGATCGCACTTGCTTTCTCCCTGTTTTTCCCGGCTTTGTACGTGTCCGTAATCTCCTTTAATCCGGAGCTGATGCCTACAGATTTCGCAGTAGCCATCTCCGGGGGGAGGGCCGGCGTTCCCTTCCCGGCTGTGCTGGAGGTGCTGATCATGGAGGTATCCATGGAGGTGCTGCGGGAGGCCACGATCCGCCTCCCGCAGATGATTGGCGGGGCCCTCTCCATTGTGGGCGTGCTCGTGATCGGCGAGGCTGCGGTATCAGCGGGACTGGCAAGTCCGATCACTGTGGTCATTGTCGCGCTGACCACTATCGGTTCTTTTGCCACCCCGGCTTATAACACCGCGATTGCTCTGCGTATGCTGAGATTCCCCCTGGTCCTTCTTGCCGGAATGTTCGGACTCTACGGTGTAATGATTGGTACGATCCTGATTATCAATCATCTGTTATTCCTCGAATCCTTCGGAGTCCCGTTTATGTCACCGTACATCCCCGGCAAATGGCGGGATTGGAAGGATACGCTGGTGAGGGCGCCTTTGTGGTGGATGCGCCGGCGGCCCAGTTTTTTGTATACCCAGGACAGCACTAAACTTCCGGACTCTGTACCTGGAACTTATATAGACCAGATTCTTCAAGAAGGAGGGGAGACCGGTGAACGATTCCCGACAGATCACGACCCTGCGCGCGGCAGCCGTAATCAGTAGCACAATCATTGGTGTAGGGTTACTCAGCTTTCCCCGCTACATGGCCGTTGCCGGAAATAGTGCCGGGCCTTTTGTGGCGCTCACCGGCGTTCTGGTTTCCTTCTTCAGCTTTTGGCTGCTCGCCTCCTTATGCCGCCGTTTCCCTACAGAATCGCTGTTTGTATTCAGCCGCCGATTAATTGGCCGCCCGCTGGCCATGTTCTTCACTTTGATCATATGGCTCATATTCATGACGCTTACCGGTCTTACTGCCCGCCAGTTTGGAGATGTCGCTACCAGTGTTTTATTCAATAAAACACCGATCGAAGCAACCATTTTTCTGATGCTGCTAATCTGTCAGCTGTCAGCCAGAAGGAATATCATCAAGTTTTCCTACATTCATTTCTTCTACCTGCCGCTGATCATCGGCTCTGTTCTGGTAACCATTCTGATTTCCTTAAGGAATGTTGACCTATTGAACCTGCAGCCTGTTCTGACGGCTCCTACAGCCTCATTTTGGAAAGGCGCGCTTGAAGCCAGCTACCTGTTCCAAAGCTCCTTTGTGATTACGCTGCTGATCCCTTTCATGAAGCTGCCGAAGCAGGCGGTACGTGCAGGGGCCATTGGCATTTTTGTATCGGGGGCTGTCTATTGGCTGATTGCTCTAGCATGCATAGGCTTGTTCGGTGCAGAGGAAACCAAACTGCTGATTTACCCCACGCTGGAAACCGCCAGATCAGCGGCAATAGGCGAAGGATTTTTGGAACGGCTGGATGCCCTATTTATTGTCATATGGGTAATTTCAGTATATACCTCTATTTACACTACCTATTACCTGGCATCCTATCTCCTGCAGAATCTGCTGGGTCTGAGAGATCAGCGGATGACCTCAAGCGCCGTGCTTCCTTTTGTTTTTGTGATCGCCCTGCTTCCGGAGAATGTCTTTGAGACCTATACCTGGTCACTGATGCTGGGGAATGTCTCCATGCTCCTCTTGCTTGGCTACCCCATGCTGCTATGGGCGGTCTATTGGCTCCGCCGCTCCGGAAAGAGGGGCCTGTCATGAATAAATTGCTGCGAAAAATAGGCTCGGTATTATTGCCGGCTGCCGTTATCAGTCTCTTCCTTGCCGGATGCTGGGATCAGGTTGAAATTGAGGACCGGGCATTGGTGCTGGGCTTATCCATTGATACCGCCCCGCCCGAAAAGGCAGCTGAGGAAGAACAGGTCACCCATCTAAAGAATACTGAAATGCCGAAGGAAATGATCAGTATCACAGCACAGATTGCTGTTCCAGGACGGGTCCCGCTGGGCCCGGGCAGCGGCGGAAGCCAGGACGGAAAGATAAGCCCGGTGTGGGTGGTTACGGTGCTTGGACATTCGCTTGATGATGCCATGAACAATCTGCAGCAGCAGATCGCAGACCCCCGGTATCTCGTGCATTTGCGTGTGATCGTCATCAGCCAAGACATCGCCCGGGGAAGAATGGACGATCTGGATGACTATCTCCGGCGCAATCCCGAAGTCCGGCGCAGGACCTGGCTGCTGGTGTCCGAAGGACGTGCCTCGCAGTTCATGGATGTCAAGCCTCCGCTGCAGCGCGTGCCCACGCTCTATGTGCTCTCCATGATGGAGAAAGCGGTAACCTCGGGCAAGTTCCCCCCGGATTATATCGGCACCTACTGGTCGGCAGATTCCAAATGGGGACAAAGCGCCTATCTTCCTTATGTGGCGCTCCGCAACAAAGAGAATATTCTGATTAACGGTCTGGCGTATTTCAGCCAGGGCAAAATGATCAACACTACACAGCCGCTTGAAATCGGCGCTTTCATGGCCGTTGAGGGAATGGACCCAGGCGGCTACTCTACCCTTTTCAAGACGAAGGAGCTCGGTATGGTCATGACCAAAATTAATGAGCGCTACACCAAGGCCCGCAGCTTCATCCGGGACGGCAAGCCGGTGCTATCCTTTGATATTAACTTTGAAGGGGATCTGGATGAGCACTATAACGGCAAGAAGCCTGCCGATTCCACTGCAAGACTGCATGAGATTGAGCGTGAATTCGAAAGGAATGCGAAGGGTGTGATCCGAAGGCTGATACGGCAGACCCAGAAGGATCATGCCGATATTTTTGGAATGGGAGAGATTATCCGCGCCCACCACCCTGAGTATTGGAGACAGCACATTCATAACAAAAGTGACTGGGAAGAGCTCTACGGCAGCATTACCGTGGACTTCAACCTCACACTGCACCTGCGGAGAGTCGGACTTAAAAAGACTTAGGAAACGGGGAGATGCTCATGGTCAGTTTATTTTCCAGTTCCGCCGCCATTGCGATGTTCTCCGCACTGATGCTGCTCACTGTAGACCGGAATATCTACAAATCCAGCGGATGGGTAAGAGAAAAAAAATACGCCTCCGCACTGGGATGGTGCTTTGCCGGTATTGCCTTAATCGTCGTCGTCTGGCGGATTATGATGATATAGCCGCCCTACAGCAGCCTGATGACCCCCACTCCCGGCGCTCCGTAGTATTTCTTAACTGCTCATGGTATATTGAGGAGTACATTATTAGAGGACGGAGAATGCTTCCATGAATACAAGACGAAATCCCAAAGATAGTTCCAAACGCGGCGCGAGACCGGGAACGAACGCCAAGGTTCAGCCTAAGTCCGGCATAAGAAGCTCTAATAGCAAACCGGGCGGCAAGCCGGGGGCCACAGCCAAGACACCCGCTCCAGTTAAATCGTATACAGTGACCGAACCTGCCGAGCTGCTGGCTTTTCTGCTGAAGACCGTCACAGGCCGTGGAAGAAATTCCATCAAATCAATGCTCTCCCGGGGGCAGGTGTCTGTGAACGGCAAGGCAGTGACCAAACATAATTTCCAGCTGCACCCCGGCCAGACCGTTACCATTGACCAGGAAAAGCCGGCCCAGGTGAAGGAAATGATCGGACTGACGATTGTGCATGAGGATGACGATCTGATTGTCATTCAAAAGGATGCGGGTCTGCTGTCCATCGCCACCGGCGAAGACAATGAACTGACCGCCTACCGTCAACTGATGGAGCATGTACGCCTAAGCAACCCCCAAAACCGCGTCTTTGTGGTACACAGGCTGGACCGCGACACTTCCGGGGTCATGATGTTTGCCAAGAGTGAACCGCTTCAGCAAATGCTGCAGAATACGTGGAAAGACACGGTGAAGGAACGTTCCTATGTAGCTCTTGTCGAAGGTGTTGTCAAAAAACCGGAGGGAACCATCAGCTCCTGGCTGAAGGAAACCTCGACGCTCAAAATGTATTCCAGCCCCCATGAAGGGGATGGCCTGCACGCCGTGACCCACTACAAGCTTATTCAGGCCAACCGCCACTTCTCTTTGCTGGAGGTACACCTGGAGACCGGACGCAAAAATCAGATCCGTGTGCACATGTCCGATATCGGACATCCGATTGCCGGCGACAAAAAATACGGTGCAGAGACCAAAGCTGTGGGCCGGCTTGGACTGCATGCCCGCGTGCTCTCCTTTGTACATCCGACCACGGGAGAATTGCTCACCTTTGAGAGTGCCATCCCGAAGACATTCCTGAAATACTCTGCACCTGCACCAACGAACTAAAGTTTATTACGAACCGCAAATGGACAGGATTAAATGCTTCCATTCATCCTTAAAGGGGTGCTTATCCGGCTGATCAGTGGGATAAGCACCCCTTTCATTCGGCATTGGCGTGCCTCCGGTCCAGCAACATTTTCGCAGCAATTGGCGTCATGATACAATATAGAGAAACATAAGAAGGTGCCATTCATGTTCCATCCTACTGTCTTTGACAATATTAAAATTGCTTTTGAAAACCAGCTCTACGACTATGATAATCTGGACGGCATTCTAGTGATAACAGACCGGACCGATCTCCTGAACCTCGCGTTGATGTCCCGGGAGTTCAGCCTGTCCTTCAAGCTGACCGATGGCAGAAATGTCACCTCCGAGGTGGTGCTGCTCTCCTCTGTGAAGGAGCTCAGTGATGAAATTCTGGAAACTCCGGGCAGCGATCCCGGCTGCGGCCTTCTTTTGCGCTTCTATATGGAAATCGAGGATGTTAACGTCCAGTGTCCGGCGATTGAGGATGTCCTCTCCGCGATCTGGGGACCTGATTTCCAGCCTGTTCAATCCCTGAGTTACCTTTACGGACAGGATAGCGATACGTACAACAACTGCATCGAATTGCAGTTCAAGAGACAAATTACCGAAGATCAAATGGAGGATATCCCCAATCTTCTAAAGTTTCTTTTGCAAAGCGCTGAGGAGCTGGAAGACATCTAAATATTCCTATAAATGAGGTGATGGGTTCATGAGTTTCCTGCCAACCGCCAAAAGCAACCGCTGGTACATCTGGTTTCCCGTCTATGCCCTTCTTCTGTGGCTGCTGCTGACTCTACACCGTTTTATCCTGCTGGACAAGGAATTCAGTGCTCTCCTCCTCGGCCGTTATGCCGTGCTTGCGCTCGGCGTGTCCATCATGGTGAACGGCTCCGGCTGGCTCGGCGCAAGGCTGGTGTGGCTGATTACCACGGCAGGGATTCTGATCGGGCTGGGACTCATGATCTTCTACACCTACCGGGAAATGTCCGGATGGGAGGATCTGGCGGGCTTTCTCACGTTTGCCATGTTCACCCTTGGAGGCTTTGCGGCCGGCCTGCTCACGGAGGGGGTTTATTGGCTGGCCAGACGCAGGCACGGCGCATAATTCCTTTTGAACAACGAAGCTTTGTCAACCATCAGGACCACATGATAAGGGGGTAGCCCATGTCCAATTCCCTTCTGACCAAAAAAGCCCTCGCCCATTCGCTGAAAGCCCTGATGGAGCATGCCCCGCTGAACAAAATCTCCGTTAAGCATCTAGTGGATGATTGTGGGCTGAACCGTCAGACGTTCTATTATCATTTCCAGGATATTTTTGAGCTGCTGGGCTGGATTTATCAGACAGAAGCTGTGGAGAGCATCGCCCAGTACCGCAGCTACAGCACGTGGACGGACGGGTTTTACCGGATCTTTTGCTATATTGGGGCCAATAAAGCCTTTTGCTGCAATACGCTGGACTCTCTGGGCCGAACACATCTCGATGCGTATCTGTATGAAGTGACGAATGACCTGATTATGGGGGTTATTCAAGAGCTCGCGGGTGAACTGGAGGTTAGCGGTGAGGACAAGCGGTTTATTGCCAATTTCTATACGCTGGCTTTTACGGGACTTGTGATCCAGTGGATGCGCGGCGGCATGAAGGAAGAGCCGAAGGTGATCATCGATAAGCTCAGTGTGCTCATTGAGGGGAACTTTGCCAAAGCGCTGCATCAATATGCGAGTGGAAACGGTCTTACCGATCTCTAAGAGAGGCGATTTCCGTCGGAAAACCTTACACTTTGCCTCAAGTGACCAAATTTCATACACTTGCAGACTTTTGACCATACCCTCAGCGTCAGCCTTGGTTTACATTAGGGACAGCAACAGCAAACAGCAACCCTATGGAGGCGACTCACAGTGAAAAAAGAGTACGGTAACAGCCAGGTTTATTTTGTCGGCGGCGGTATTGCATCCCTTGCAGGTGCGGCCTACCTCGTCAGAGACTGCGACTTCCCCGGACAGAACATTCACATTATTGAAGAGATGAAAATCCTCGGCGGCAGCAATGACGGTTCGGGCAGCGGTGAACAAGGCTATGTCATCCGGGGCGGCCGGATGCTGAACGATGAAACCTACGAGAATCTCTGGGAGCTCCTGAGCACCATTCCTTCGATCGACCATCCGGGGCAATCGCTGCGGGAGGAAATTACAGCATTCGATGATGCCAACCCTACACACTCCAATGCCCGTCTGATTAACCGGGAAGGTGAAGTCGAGGATGTACTATCGATGGGCTTCGACATGGCGGACCGTCTGGCTATGGGCAAGCTGATTATCACTCCCGAAGACAAAATGGGCAAGGCACGGATCAACGACTGGTTCGGTCCTCATTTTTTCCAGACGAATTTCTGGTACATGTGGGCAACGACGTTCGCCTTCCAGCCCTGGCATAGTGCGGTTGAATTCAAAAGATACATGATCCGCTTCATGCATGAATTCCCGCGCATTCAAACGCTTGAAGGAGTCACCCGCACTCCTTATAACCAATATGATTCCATTATTCTGCCGCTGCACAAGTACCTTGAGCCTTTTGGCGTAGATTTCACCCTGAAATGTACAGTCACCGATCTGGATTTCAAGGACGGCGAAGGCATTACAGTTACGAAAATGCATGTGCTGCGCCAAGGTGTTCCGGATGTCATCGAGATTGGCGAAGAAGACCGCGTAATCATTACGAACGGCTCCATGACCGAAGGCTCCAGCCTCGGTTCGATGACAACCGCTCCGGGCCTGAACGGCAAGGGAAGCTCCTGGAAGCTATGGGAGAACATCGCCGCCAAGAAACCGGGTCTCGGCAATCCCTCCCCTTTCGACGATCATGTGGACGGCTCGAAATGGGAATCGTTCACCGTAACATTCCAGGACTCGGCATTCTTTGATCTGATGGAAAAGTTCACACGCAACCGGGCCGGTACAGGCGCTCTTGTCACCTTCAAGGATTCCAGCTGGTTCATGTCTGTGGTGCTGGCGTTCCAGCCACATTTCCGCAATCAACCAGAGCATGTCAAGGTATTCTGGGGCTACGGGCTGTATCCGGACAAGGTCGGCGATTTCGTAAAAAAGAGAATGTGCGACTGTACCGGGGAAGAAATTATGCAGGAGCTGATCGGCCACCTTCATTTCGAAGCGCACAAGGAAGAGATCATGGCTACCGTGAGCTGTATCCCTTGCATGATGCCATACATTACCTCCCAGTTCATGCCGCGGCTGAACAGCGACCGGCCGCAGGTCGTTCCAGCGGGGTCAACCAACCTCGCCTTTGTCGGCCAATACTGCGAGATCCCGGACGACGTGGTATTCACCGAGGAATACTCCGTCCGGGCAGCCAGAATTGCCGTGTACACGCTGATGGGTGTGAACCGCCCTGTGGAACCGATCAAGCAGCATCACTATGATGTGCGGACGTTGTTTACGAGCTTTGTGACTTCGTTCAGATAACTGCTGACCGTAGCCGTTGCTTTTCCCTTCATCCAAAAGCCCCCTCACCGTTAGCCATTTCTAACGGGAGGGGGCTTTTGTGCAGCTTCATGTAAGCACTATTCATTCATCCGCTCCAAGACAGGATGCCCTGGTTTCGGTCGGGTATTCAAAATCAGATACTGCAGGAGCCGTCGTCACAGCCCTCGGCATCTGCTGCTTTGGACTGGGGCTTACCGACAACCTGAAGCTCAGGTGTATTTTTCTCTTCAGCCCAGACTGTATCCAATACTTCGGAGAATACCGGCCCCGGCTGAGCGCCCGAAACGGCATATTTATTATTGAAGACAAAGAAAGGTACGCCTGTGATATTCAGCCGTTGTCCTTCCGCAATATCAGTGTTCACCGCATCGGCATAAGCGTCTGTCTCCAGCATAGCCGCTACATCTGCAGCATCCAGTCCAACCTCGGCTGCCAGGGAAGCCAGCTCCTGACGGTCTGCCAAATTATGCCCATTGGTAAAATAAGCCGCCAGCAGCCGCTCGGACATCTCGGGACCTTTGCCTTTGGCGGCAGCATAGTGGCCTAAACGGTGGCTGTCAAACGTGTTTGTATTCTGCACGATATCAAAGTTGAAATCCAGACCAACCCCTTTGGCTTGTTCTGCGAGTTGAACGTTCGTCGCTATCGCTTTCTCACGGGTCATGCCATATTTGGCAGCCAGCATATCATAAATATCCATGGTTGCCTGAACCGGAGCATTCGGATCGAGCTGGAAGCTGCGGAAGACCACCTCTACCTTGTCTTGGCCTTCGAACTGGCTCAATGCGTTCTCCAGTCGTCTTTTGCCGATATAACAGAACGGGCAGGCATTATCGGACCATACATCTATTCTCATAGGGATTCCTCCTAAAGTTAAGTAACTAAATATTTGTCACTTACAATTGTATAGTTAAAAACCGAAAATTACAAGTATATTTCACACCTTCGGCCTTACCTTCTCCAAATATGCACCGAATCCGCAAAAAAGCGCCTCACTCCGCAAAAAGCCTGCCGGCATTCTTTGCGGAGCGCAGAGCGCTGTAGGATCAGTTTATATTAGGTTCTACACACGTTACCACGTTGTATTCGGGCTGTTCAGACGGGGGTGCTCAGCTTCGTTGCAAAGCCGTCCCCGCCGAATTGGGCCGGCAAAGGGTCAAGCCCCAGACTCTCCTGCAGCAAATTATACAGCCTGGCACCGATGATCTCCTCAGAATAGTCAGAGCGGACGATCTGCAAGGCGGCTTCCCCCATTTCTGCACGCAGCTCCGGATTGGCTAGCAACGTATCGAGTGAGGCAGCGAGTGCGGACGGGCTCAGCCCTTCAGCAAGCAGGCCGTTCACCCCATGCTGCACCAGCCCACGTACCCCCATTACATTAAAGGCAACCGTCGGCAGCCCGCAGGCACCAGCTTCCAGAATGACCAGCGGCAGCCCTTCATACCGTGAAGGCAGTACGAAAAGCTCGGAAATGCTGTAGTAGCTGGCCAGGACCTCCTTGTTGCGGATCGTACCGAGAAGAATCATACGGTCCTCAAGACCTTTTTCAGCAATCAGTGCCTTCAGGCTCTGCTCATCGGGCCCGCCGCCGGCGATCAGTACCTTTAGGCCCGGAATGGAACGCAACTGCTCCATGGCCTGAACCAGCAGAGAATGTCCTTTTTGGTGCTCGAACAATCGCCCTACGGTGATAATATATCTGCTGTCCGGGTCCAGGCCAAGCGCCGTCATCGCCTCTTCCTTGTCCCGCTTGTAAAAGATCGCCGAATTCACAAAGTTCGGCAGCAGCCGAATCCGGTCCGCGATGTGCGGGAAATGGCTTACCATGCTTTTCTGCTCATCCTCATTAAGTGTGGTCAGAAAGGAAGCCTTGTGCAGCGTATGTTTTTTGATTGGCAATATCCATTTATGAATGCTGCCTCCGTGGTATGCGGCTATGATCGGGATGTTCAGCTGCTTGGCCGTTGAAGCCAGCCGTTCAAAACGTCCGGAAGCATATTCCTGGGCATAGATCAGATTAATCCCATCCCCCCGCAGAATCCCGGCCAGGTCCTTTTGAATGGTGGAGATATATTGGGAGATAAATTTACCGATGGGCGTCCGGTGCGAGTGCGGGATCAGACAGTACGTTTTATAAAGTCTCCCTACAGGAATAAATTTAACCGTGCAATCCACCATGCCATGCTGGTAAGTTCTGACCTCATCACCGACACGGGTGAAGTTATAAATAGTGGTACGGATTCCTTTGGTTTGCAAGAGACGCGCATAATCGAATGAAAAATCGTTATGATACGAACTTACATATTCCTCTTCACTGAGACCCAGGCCCTTCACGAAGAAATCTTCAAAGTAATTAGTATGCATAAAGATCCCGACATGCATAACGTCTCCTCCTTAAAGTTTTGATAGCATAAGCCTCCTTGAACGCACTTCGCAAAACTAACTTAGGAAGCATAGGCTTAAAGTTTTGTAAGCATAGTTCATATTACTTAAAATCAAATGCAACTTATTTCCTAATAATTATAATCGCAAACGCTATAAAAAAAAGTAAACGAAAGTGGTATATACGGCCTACCTGAAGGGGGGTAAACTTAGAGCAACAAGAACTCTCGGTGTATTATATTCTCGTAAAGCGGACGCTTAAGGCGTCCCGGAAGGGGTCAGCGGCATGCATGATGTGTCTATAGTCATTCCCACGCGCAACCGGATCAAAGATCTTACGCTGTGCATTGAGTCCATCGGCAGGCAGACCGAACTCGAAGATGTCTCGATAGAGCTGCTGATTGTAGACGATGGTGATATTGAAGAGTCTGTCCTGGAGTATTTCCGCAAGGTACTGAACCGGATGCCTCAGGCAGAGCTGCGTTATTACCGCAAAACCAAACCCGGCGTTTGGCTGTCCCGTTATGAGGCACTCGGACTCATTAACGGAGACATTCTGCTCAGCTTCGACGATGATGCCGAACTGGATGATCCGCTGTACATCCGCCGGATGCTGGATACCTATGCGGCGGACAAGTCGATCGTCGGCGTCGGCGGCATAGCCAAAGGCATGTCCAGCAGCAGATCCGGCAAACTGCTCGGCATGCTGACCTTCCAAATGTCGGCTTCGCCAGGCAGATTGTCTGCCAGCACCCTTGCCGGCTCCCTGCTGCTCTGGGGGGAAACCCGGGACACCTTTGAAACAGATTTTTTCCATGGCTGCAATATGTCATTCCGCGCTTCGGCTCTTAAAGACATGAAACCTTATCCTTGGATGACCAGCTATGCAGTGGCTGACGATATTTATATGTGTCATCTGGCCAGCAAGTACGGCAAGCTTGTAATCAACCCGGATATGAAAATCACCCACCATGAGTCTCCAAGCTCCCGCGACAAAGCAGGACGTGTGGCACGGGCGACGGCGGTCAATCATTATTACCTGCTGAATCTGCGCAAAGCTCCGGTGAAAAATTACGCCGCGCTGCTGTGGACACTGACTTATCTTACCGGTAAGTTTACGCTGAAACGCAACTTCAATGCAGTTTCAGGCTATGTCAGCGGCATTCTCTTTGTACTGAATCCCCGTAAGGATAAGTACCGCGAATATATGCTGGACTAACAGAATAAATCTTAATTTCTAAATAATACAGCAAAAACTCCCGTTCCCCTTCTTCAGGGGCGGGAGTTTTTGCTGTATGCCTGCTTGCATGCCTGCTTGCATGCCTGCTTGCATGCCTGCTGTGGTTCTGTGCTCCCCGTTGCTCAAGCCGTCAGCTCTTTCGGAGCAGCTGTGGTACGCTTGGTCTGGCGGGCAAAATACAGGAATGTAAGCACTAGGGAAATTACAGCATAGGTAAGCAAATATATGATTTGCTGTCCCATCAGCGCGTAGTCACCGGTGCCGACAATTGCCTTGTAACCGACGATGCTATGCGTCATGGGGAGCCAAGGATTGACCTTCTGCATCCAGTTGGGCAGCAGCTCCAGCGGAAAGGTGCCTGCACTTGAGGTTAATTGGAAGATCATCAGGACAATCGCCAGGAAACGCCCCGGATTATCCAGCCAGGTAACCAAGGCCTGCACAATCATGGTGAAGGTGAAGCTGACAATCAGCGAGAACAGGAAGAAGAGGGGAACGCTCTGAACTTCCAGCTTCAGACCATATAGCAAGATTATATCGGCAAGAACCGATTGGAGAATACTTACCATTACGAAGGTGAGCGTCCGGCTGACGAATCTGCCCATCGGCGAAGCCCCCGGCACATTCGAGTCCCGCAGCGAGAACACAGTGGTGAACACGAGCGCCCCCACAAACAGGGCTAGCGATAAGAAATACGGAGCGATTCCCAGTCCGTAGTGATCCAGCTTGTGACCGGTCTTCTCTGTCAGCTTCACCGGTTCAGCAAACATATTCACGGTGTTATCCCCGGATTTCACACTGGAGGTGTCTGCTGCAGCATCATTCAGCTTCTGCGCCAGCTCACCGCTGCCGCTGGCCAGCTTGCCTGCACCGTCCTTCAGTTCGCCCGCCCCATCATTCAGCTTGACGGCGCCTTCCGAGAGACCGTCCACACCTCCAGTCAGCTTGGTTAATCCTTGCTTCAGCTGCAACGCGCCTTTGTTGAGCGCCGTTGCCCCGGTAGCCAGCTTGCTTCCGCCCCTGCTAGCCTCATCCAGCTTCTTGCCGAAGGCCTGCATTCCTGCGGCCAGCTGAGCACCGCCATCACTGAGCTGTGTGGCGCCTTGGGCCAATTGCTGCTGTCCCTTGTCCAGCTGCGTGCTGCCGGCGAGCAGTTGTGCCTGCCCGGTGTGCAGCTGCTGACTACCCGCGGCAACCTGACGGCTTGCGGCCAGCAGCTGCTGGAACTGTTCACTCTCCTGCAGGCCGGGCGTAGCCGCCATCATCTGCTCCAGTCCCTTGGCGACCTGATCTGCACCGGCAGCAAGCTGGCTGCTGGCCGCTTCGGATGCAGTCAGCCCCTCCTTGAGCTGGCTGCTGCCATTCTGCGAAGCCAGCAGTCCTTCTTTTAACTGCGCCGCGCCGTTCTGTGACTTCACAGCACCATCCTGCAGCTGCTGCTGGGCCTTGGCCAGCTGGCTTAAGCCGCTAGCAAGGTCCGTCGTCCCTTTAGTCAACGTGCCTGAGCCCTGATTCAGACTACCCGCCCCGTTATACAGCAGCTTCAGTCCGCTTTGCAGCTCAGAAGTGCCTGTGGCAAGCTTGTTCAGGTTGGTCTTAAGCGTGGTCAGCCCGTTAGTAAGCTTCCCTGCTCCGTCCTTAAGCTCGGTTGCACCGCCGCCGGCGTTCCCAAGGCCTTCAGAGATCGTGTCTACCTGCTCGAACATGCTTCGGGTATACGCCGCTGTAATCTGGGTAGACAGCTTCGACTTCAGTTTACTCATCGCGCTGATGCCGATTTGCCCGGCTACAAAGTTATAATCACTGTTCGGCTCGAACACAATCTCTGCCTGGACCGGATGATCCTCGGTTAAGGTAGTCGCATTTTCCGAGAAGTTGGCAGGAATAGTAACCGTCATATAATAGCGGTTATGGGCCATGCCATCCTCCGCTTCAGCCGCATCAACGAAATCCCACTTGAAATCACTATTATCCTTCAGCTCATCGACAAAATCCTTGCCCACGTCCATGGTCTTGCCCTCGTAGACAGCTCCCTTATCCTGGTTGACCACGGCCACAGGCAGCTTGCCCGTATTGCCATAGGGGTCCCATGAAGCATCGACCAAAAAACCGCTGTACAGCATCGGCAATGCCGCAACACCCAGCAAAGTGAGCGCAAGCATCGGCTTCGTCACCAGGATTTTCAAATCCTTCAGAAATACAGTAATAGCTTTCATTGCCGGCACCTTCTATCTCTTTTTTGTAAGTTCATGAAAATTTTCACAATCAATCATTATTATCGGAAAAAAATAGCCTTTTCAGGCCGGGTGGCTTGGCTTCTACACGAGAATACCCTTCGAAATAAACAAAATCATGTGCTCCTTAATCCGGTTTTTGTCCAGGGGCTCATGCCCTTTGTTCCATTCAGTAGTCAAAGCCAGATATAAACGCAGGATCATAAACGCCACCACACTTGGATCACACGGCTTCACTTCTTCCCGCTGGATGGCACGCTCAATCTGTTGCCGCAGAAAATCGAGCGCATATTCCTCCATCCGTTTGACCCCTTCAAGTGCCTGGACGGTACCGATATCGCGCACCTCCTGCGCCAGCTTGACGAACAGCTCATGGTCCGAGCGGAATTCCAAAATGGAGTCAAGCAGATTGAGCAGCTTTTGAGTAAACGTGTGATCTTCTGAAGCCAAACGGTTCATAACCGAGGTCAGCTCCTGGGAGGCCTTGTCTAGAATTTCCTCAAACAGCTCTTCCTTGGTTTTGAAAAAGGTATAAATCGTACCCTTACCAACATTCGCGATCTTGGACACTTGATCCATAGTCGTGGCTTTATAGCCAAACTGCACAAAGGACTTTGTCGCCGCCTGCAGGATTAATGCTTTGCGGTCGATGGACATGGTTCAAGCTCCTTTCCTTCTAAAGAATCAGTCTAATTTTGACTAAATTTTTATTTTGGTCAGTCGGTCATAAAACAATTTAACATGTCTGCGCCCAAATGACAACAATTTTAATTAAATTCCATCTGGTGTATGAATCTCATCTATTTCTTATGCCCAAAATGTTATGAAATAAGTATCCATTGCCTCCATATCTGGGGTATGATAAAAAAGATGTGATCAAGAAACTAACTTTATGGATGGTGGAATATGTTTAAGAACAAAAAATCGGCACTTGTCCTGCTCGCTCTCGTCATTGTCATGGCTCTTGCTGTCTCAGCCTGCAGCAATAATAAGGACAAGAACAGCAGTCCCAAGGAAACCTCCGGCGGTGCAAAGGTTGCTACGGATGGGGGAACGAAATCCCTGGAGCAGACGTTTTATATTTATGATACTGTCGTGAATATCAAGGTGTTCGGCGACAAGGCAGAACAGAAAAATATGGATGACATTCAGCAAATGCTGGAGCGCATGGATAAAGAGTTCAGCCGGACTAAAGAAGACGGAGAACTATATGCCGTGAATAAGGCTGCCGGTAAAGAGGCCGTTGTTGTCTCCGATGAAACGCTGGATATTGTCAAGCAGTCGCTGAAATATGCCGAAAAAATGAACGGGCTGTTCGATCCGACCATCGGTCCGCTTGTAGATCTCTGGAATATCGGCAGCGGCGGAGAATCGGTTCCACCTCAGGCGGATATCGACAAAGCCAAAGCCTTGACCAACTATAAAGATGTAATTGTGGACGATGCCGCGAAGACGGTTAAACTGGCCAAAGAAGGCATGGTGCTGGATATGGGCGGGATCGGCAAAGGGTATGCCGCCGACCGGATTGCAGAATATTTGAAAAAGCAGGGTCTGGACAGCGCGATGATCAACCTTGGGGGCAGCAGTATTATTGCCCTGGGCAACAAGCCTAACGGCACTCCATGGAACATTGGTCTGCAGGACCCTGACCAGAGCCGGGGTACGCAGCTGGGAACCATTAAGATTTCTAACGAAGTCATTGACGCTTCTGGTGTATACGAACGTTTCTTCATGCAGGATGGTGTGCGTTATCATCACATTCTTGATCCGCGTACTGGCTTCCCATCCCAGAACGGGCTGAAAAGCATTACGATTATGAGCCCCAATGCAACGGATGCGGATGCCCTGTCCACCGGGGTGTTTCTCATGGGTCTGAAGGACGGCATGAAATATCTTGAGTCGCTGCCGGAAAAAATCGATGCCTTCTTCATCACGGACGACAACAAGATTTACGCGACCTCGGGACTGCGGGATCGATTGCAGCTGACTGATCCTACGTACACTTTTGCCAATTAAATATCACCTGTTAGTAGAATCAGCAGATAACAGCAAAAGCGGCAGAGCCTGGGCTCCGCCGCTTTCTTTTTGCTGCGTATAGTATAAGGATGGGGATTCAAATCAATGGAAGCTCGCTGAATTCCCGGTAACTGGTGAAAATATGGCTTGGCTTATGCTCCGTTCCCGGCTGACGGCCGCGGGGATTATACCAGCACACCTTCCAGCCTGCCGCAAGCGCACCAACCACATCATTATCCCACGTATCTCCTACGTAGAGTGAATGCTCGGCCGTTGTCCCTGTTACCTTATTCACATGGGCAAAAATTGCCGGGTCTGGCTTAGCCAGTCCAACCGCATCCGAGATAAAGATCATATTCTCAGGGATCAGCTTGTCTACGCCGAGTCCGCGCAGCTTGCTCATCTGATGGTCCTGCGGGCCGTTCGTAATGATGCCTACTTTGTGGCCGAGGGAGATGAACCGCTGAAGCTGCTCAGCCGCGCCCTCAATCATCTTAATACTGTACTGTCGGCCGATATAGGCTGCCTGTATCTTCACCGCCTGTTCGCGTTCCAGTTCTATGCCATATTCCGCAAAAGCCAGCTCCAGCCGCCGCACCCGCGTTTCTTCTAACGCAAGCTCGCCCCGCAGATACTTCGGCCAGAGCAAATCACTATGATGTCTTACCTTGTAGAAAAGATCCGCATAGATCAAATAGGTCTCGTCCGGCTGCAGTACCTCGCGCACCGCCTCCCGGAAAGGCACCAGATGGTCGTACAGTGTATCATCCAGATCAAAAAATATGGCTAGCTCCCCATTGCTGTTATCCACGTTAACGCTCCTAACTTTCTTTTCACAAATGTAATTATTCCTTAGAATCGTAGAAAATATGGCGTGCGCTGATTTTGCCATCTTCAATTTCGAGGAGGCCGAAAGAGTATTGTTTCTCCCGCCGCTTGTCTGTAGGTGATCCGGGATTGAACAGCAGTATCTCACCCTCCAGCCGCTGCAGCGGCTGGTGCGAATGGCCGAAGAGAATGCAGTCTACCTGCTCTCCTTCAAAAGCAAGCAGCGCATTGCCGTCGGTTCCCTTGCGCGAATAGGGGGCATGTCCATGAATCATTCCGATCCGCTTGCCTTCGAGCGTAACGACCTTGCGCTCCCCGAACCGCTTGATTATCTCTCCTCCGTCGTTATTGCCGGCGATCCCCTCCACCGGGGCCAGCTCTGCCAGAAGATCATAAATCTCCAGCGACACCCAATCGCCCAGATGGAGAATGATATCCACCTTGCTGAATTCCTCCATAAGCACGGATGGCAGCCCCTTGGCTCTGCTTGAGAGATGCGTATCCGATACCACTCCTACCTTCATCTGCTTCAGCTCCTAATCTGCGAAACCTAATTTTCAGATAATTGTACGATCTGTAGGATCGAGAAGCAAGTACAGCAGTTACAGTGAGGATTTCATTAAGCGCAGAAACGGCTTATATCAACTGTTCATTTCCCCCGGTCCCGCCAGTTCCATAGACGCACTTCCCCAATACGGATATGGCTGACCCAGGGTTCCTCTTTTAGCTTTAACAATTCCTTTACCGGTCCGGTGACAACAGCTCCATAGAGCTGAACTCCGTGCTTTCGCAGATAGCTGAGCGCTCCGTCCAATTGGAGGAATGGGGCAGCCTTGAGGGTGAGCGATTTATGCTGCTGCAGAAGCTGCAGCGTCTTGATGAAGTTCTCGTCCCGCAGTTTGCCGTCCCCGTAGGATTCAACGGACGGATACGCCACACTTCTGGAGCTCACGCTGCTGAACCAGCCTGTCTTTTCCTTGGATTCCTGCAGAACTTTCGCATCAGACTCATGCCACATGGGCATGTAAGGGAACCCGAGTGGAGCAGTGGCAACCACGCTTCCGGACATCGGGCCGATATCAGCAGCAAACCACACAGGCAGCAGATTCAGCGGTTCAAGCTTTTTCAGCAGCGTATCTGTAGTGAACAATTGATCGAAAGACAAGTAGGCTTCGGCCACTGTGCCTTCGGGAAGCTTTTGCAGCTTTAGCCACTCTGCACGGTCATCCACTCCCCCGCCGGAACCCGCTGCCTTATCCGGGTAATAGAAATAATAATTCCCGGCGTTCCTCATATCCGTCCAATTCATCATACCTGGACCGGACAACCCGAAAAGATAATTCTGCGTATATTCCCCGGCATCCACCTGCTCCCCGCCGATTTGCTTCTGCAGCCTTCCAGATAACTCCATTCTAAAAAGGTTCTTGATGTTTGCACTCAGATTTACTATCGTATTGGGCCGGGAGACGGCTATGGCGGAGGACACAACATCACGGTAGATGTCTGTCCGGTCACCTGTGCTATAGAATAGTGTAGTAATTATGGTACTAATGATCATAAAAGCCAGAAGTGCCGCGAGCACGGTAAACGTATTTACAATCCGCGCTTTCCATTTACCCCGGCGGATTATTTTTTTGGCCTTGCCTGGCGGCGGAGCTGACTGAGGGGAAAGGGTTTCTTTTCGCCACCCGGGTGGCTGATCCTCCTGCTCCATCTGCTCCTCCAGATAGACCTGGTATGCCTCCAGCTTCTCCAGCTCGTGCTCCATTTCTTTGCGTTCTGCTTCCGGCAGCTTGCCTTCACTGTATTTCCGCAGCTTCTCCTTGAACTCCTCACTCATTGCCGTTCCTCCTCCACTCCACTTCACGCAGCGTTTGTCTGGCGCGGAATACGAGTATTTTGTATTGGGACAGTCCGATCGCCATGATCTCTGACGCTTCAAAATAAGACATTCCATGCACTTCATGCAGCAAAAGCGCATGACGCTGCCTCTCCGGAAGCTGGTCTACAGACAATGCTACCTCCTCCAAACGTTCCTGACGAAGCAGCGTTCCCTCTGTAGTATCCGGGTGGACCAGCTTATTGAAATAATCCGCATCTGTAATGATGCTCCTCTTCGCTTTACGCATATCATCCACAAAAGCATTGTACGCAACACGGAACAGCCAGGGCTTTATCTTATCTTCCGGGCAGTTTTCCAGGTACAGATAGGCACGGTAAAAGGTCTCCTGCATCAGATCCTCGGCAAGGTGATGATCATGACAAAGGGAGCGCAAATAGATGTATATATCCTGAACATAGATCTGATACAGCTCATCCAGCGAATTCGGCTCCATTCCCTCCCCCCTTACCCTATCCACGTATGAATTCGCCAAAAGTTACATTTTCGCCTCCATATCAGGAAAAATCATCCTAAAGACTAACGGGGCGAAGACCGGGGAACTTGTTGGAATAAGTGGTTTTGGGAACGATATCATTTGATTCACCATCGCTTTTCTAGGAGATTAAGGTTGGCAGCATGAGGTTCAGCATATCCAAACCGCATGAACGAGGCATCTGAGAGATTACCGGCTAGCTCAGTGTCATCTGCCAAGCGAAGTTCGATGCTATTAATGAGTAGTGTCAAGATGTCTGAACGGTCGAAGGGCACCACATGATGAGGTCTAGGAGGATTGACATTTCTATGGAAAGCAACAGATTTAAGGTCTTGGGCGAATTTCTGAAGTCCCGCAGGGAACGCCTTCAGCCTGAACAAGCCGGGATTCCGAATTCGTTCGGCCGTAGGAGAACTCCGGGGCTTCGGAGGGAAGAGGTTGCCATACTAGCCGGAGTGAGTGTCACTTATTATACATGGCTGGAGCAAGGGCGGGAGGTGGCGGCTTCCAAGGAAGTTATTGAAAGCATCGGAAGGGCGCTTCAATTATCCCCGGATGAACGGCTGCATTTGCTCCAATTGTGGAGTTCGGAGAAGCCCGATGTGCCTCCTCCGGGGACGGATAGTGTAAATTCCGAGTGGCAAGACATTATCGACCAAGTGCCTTACCCGGCTTTTATCGCCAATGACAGAACGGAAGTGCTCGCGTGGAACCGGGCGGCTTGTGAGATCATCGCCGACTTTCAGTCGATGTCCGACCAGGAACGCGTCCTCATAAGGATATTCTTCATGAACCCGTATTTCCGCAATCATATTTTGAACTGGGGAGAATTTGCATCATACTCCATGGCGGTGTTTCGCTCGTATTACTATCGTCATACAGGTGACGCTTGGTTCAGGGATACGGTCGAACGTTTGGCAGAAGAATGCGAGGAATTCGGCACCCTGTGGCGGCTGCACGACATCCAGCAGAAAAAGGCGAGCCGGTTCATCCTGAACCACCATCGGGCAGGCGAGCTGGCGTTTGAAATCAACACCTTCGTCAGACTGAACGGCAATACGGACCTTCATTTCTGTATCTATACGCCTGTCACGGGTACGCCTACAAAGCACAAATTAAAGGAATTTCTTGAAGCGGCCTTGCCCCTGATGACAGCTACGCTGGTACTACCCCAAACTGTTGTAGTTATAATTTATTAAATAATTTGAAATGACTTGCTTGTTTTCATGCCACCATAATATCGGCACTTCCCCAACTTTATTAAAGCCTAATTTACTAGCCAACTGGTTAGATGCATTATTACCAGAATCACAATCCCAATAAGGAATTAACTTACGTTGCCTACTTTGTTTAATAAATTCCTGACACAGAGTAAGAGCCAAACCTTGTTTCCTGTAATCTGAAAGTGTAATTATGTCTGGTTCAATATACCCTCCACCCAAATAGAAGGTGTTACATGCGCTTACAAAACCAGATTCATTCAAAAAACAGTAACCAAATGCTCTTTCAAGATATACCTCCGCTGAATCCCAAAGCAAGGCATACGAATCATCAATTTCCTTTACATATCTTTCATATAACTTCTCATTAATTCTCGTTAAAGGGAATGCTCCAGATTGAACATGTTGTTCATCAGGGGCTGTTGTAGTGTCACTAAAAATATAATGGGTTCTTCTTAACTCTACTGTATTGTCATTCAATGGGGCTTTAATAATAGAGAGCCAAGTACTTGAAGAAAAATATAAATCATAAAAATTAGCGTGGTTATCGGGATTGGATAAAAAATCAAGCAAGGAACGATTGAAAGTTTGATCTTCTTCATCTCCAAAAAGATAATACTTCCCCCCACGACTAGCAACTAATCCGGCAGTGGGATTGTCAAAATTATTAACGAATATCGTTCCTCTTTGATTAAGATCAATAACAGATTGAACAAAGACAAAAATAAATTCTTCTTCTTTATGAGCTATAAGATGACTTATCTTGTAGTACTCATTTGTTTTTAGTTCTATCATGTTTTATCATTCCTCTCTTCCAGTGGTTTCGGCTTTTCTTTATTTGGTCAATTACTTTATTATAGTTATTCTCATTACCCTTCAAATAAGTTTGAATGCGTGAGTATTCTGGCATTGTACTTACTTCGTTCTTTTAGTTACTTTGCGTGTATTTTACATAACGTATTATTGAGCGATCGTTTCCCGTTAGATTAAGTTTTTTGTGAGGAGTATTTCCAAAGGTTGTGTATCAAGTATTAAGCATCCTGCATCTTGGTAGCCTAGTTTTCTATAAAAATGTTGGGCTCCTTCATCAGCCTGAGTGGACGTCATAACCAGATTGAAGCCTTTTTGTATCATTTGTTCTTCCCAAAAGAGGACAACTTGCTTTCCTACCCCCTTGCCTCGATATTGTTCATCAACCCAAATCATGTTCAGGAAAGGGGTGTTGTCCCAAAAATATCCATACCTCATCCATCCGATATTACTTTCATCCGGATTACGAAGAATGTATACCTCATTTCCCTTTATTTTTGACAGTATTAAGCTCTCTGAAATATGAGGGTCACGGTTTCGTATGTATTCATAGTCTGAGTCAGTTGCAAAAACGATCCTCAACTTTATTCCTCCTTTATGCCACATTAGTATCTAATGGCATTCTAACAGAACACAGTTAAGCACGGACAATAAATAACGACTTTAATTAAACTATGCTGCCCGTTAATGTCCTCTTACCTTCATAACTCCAATTGCAATTCACGGTAAAAGCAGCCAAAACCATAATACTTAGGTAATTGGGAAGTACGTATAATAAGTAAATGGGAAGTTACCTATATAGTCCTCCTTTAGTTGAATATAGGTTTTTTGCGATGTTTTGTTATTTGTTCAAAAGAATAAGCTATGCGAATTAAGGTGGGTTCAGTAAATGCTTTTCCGGCAAAAGTAATGCCAAATGGTCTGCCGTTTGCTCCGTACCCTGCGGGGATAGCAATAGATGGATAACCAGCTTTGGCACATATATCCGCTCCAATATAAGTTGGAAACATTATCGCATCTAACTGATAACTATTTATCGCATAATCTATTCCTTCGTTCTGGGCTAGATATAAATCCATAATTGATTCCATGATATAGTCTTTATTTTTCAAGGGATCGGTTAGCCCTTCCCGGAATTCTAATATATCTTGACCATATTTCAGGGCTGCATCTGCATACTTTTCATTCCAATCGATGAGTTCGGACAATGAATGAACCGGCATGTGTGCCGGGAGGCGCTGCAAATAATTCTCCACTCCATGATTGAATTCTAAATTCATCTTGTTCCAATGCCATGGACCATGAAACGAAGGAATGTCGATATTTTCTACTACTTCGGCTCCTGCTTTTATCAATTCGGAGGATGCTTGATGAAATAGCTCCTCATTATATTCACCAGATTCACGCTGGGAATCTGGCACTTCACAAAAGACCCCAATTCTAGCTCCCTGTAGGCCATTCTTGTCCAAGAACGGTGTGTAGTCCTCTATAGCATGGTCATTACGCCAGGTTGCTGGGTCGCGCTCATCCCTTCCAGCTAATGCGTTAAGCAGAACAACCGCATCTGAAACCGTCCTTGCCATCGGCCCTGCTGTATCTTGTGAATAAGAAAAAGGAATAAGTCCTGAGCGGCTAATTAAGCCGATGGTCGGTTTAATGCCGACAATAGACATCTGTATGGCCGGACTTAGAATTGAAGCGGAGGTTTCTGTGCCTATCGCCGCCGCTGCAAAACTCATGGCCACCGCTGCTGCCGATCCCGTACTGGATCCGCCTACGAAAAAATCACCATAGGGGTGCGCGACCTGCCCCCCCTTTGAACTATAACCTGCCCACATCGTCGAGGAAATACCGTTAGCCCATTCTGTCATATTCGTCTTGCCCAAAATGATGGCCCCCGATTCTCTTAATCGGCGAATCAAGAAAGCGTCCCTCGTACTTACATGCTGTGCTAGTGCTAAAGCTCCCGCACTGGTACGCATCTTGTCTCCGGTTTCAATATTATCCTTAACGAGAATCGGTATGCCATGAAGCGGTCCTCTACTCCCCTTGCGCTGACGTTCTATATCGAGTGCTTCTGCGATGAAAATGGCATCGGGGTTAATTTCCATGATGGAATTTATGTGAGGGCCATCCTGATCATATTTTGCGATACGTGATAAGTAGCAAAACACTAATTCTTTTGAAGTAAATTCACCTTGTTCCATCGCATTTTGTAATTCGTATATACTTGCTTCTTCTATATCCAAATTCATCAGATTAAAGGGATCCTTCATATTCAAATCACGCCCCATCAGAAGTGTTATATTGTTTATTGCATTCAATAATACCACGATGGATAGACAATATAATCAGGATAAAATAAACATAATTAAACTATCCTGCCCGTTAGTGGAATAAAATCTGTTTGTAATCTATGGCACAGTTCATGCAAGTTTTTTTACATATAAAAGCTGCTCGGCTAGGAACTTCGCCGTTTCATAATTCTCCTACTCTTCATATCATTTTTCGAGGGGGTGATACACTATGGCAAATCCGGTTACCATAGGCTCCAATTGTATTGCACAAATAGGAAGTAAATTTTTTCTAATATCTGAAATTGAAGCGAAAACGACAGGGGTAGAAATAGACCCGATTTTCGCGGTTAGAACGACTACTGAACAAGCACGCCGTCTAATACGTGCGGGTGTAATGCGTTGCAAAATTCAAAATACTGTTCCAAGACCAACCCGCGGAAAAGAAGTTGAGCTTAAAGGAGTACTGTTCGCCAATGGGCAGATCTTTTCAGTATTCGACGTTGAGAACTCTACCGATGTAGCAGTGCTCGTTAGAATAAATGTGGCTCAAGCACAAAGACTGATTAGTAAAGGGGCACGCATTATTAAAGTAATTCGCCGTCCTTTTAAATGAATCTAACAACCCCCATATTTTAACAGGAGAATAGTAGTAGCAAGTCCTTTTATATAAAAGGGCTGCACTAAACTGCCCAATTAGTAAAGAAAAACAAAAGCGGTTCCCGCAAGAAACCGCTTTTTCTATCGTTTTCAGTTAGCTCTAAGCCATCGAGTAGTAAATACTTGCTAATTGTCGTAATTGTCGAAAGTGCGAAGTAACTTATAGTTTAATTTATCAAATTCTCTCATGAGATCTACGGCATTTCTAGAATATTTACTTTGTATATAGAACCTGCTGCAGGTATAAAAAAGGGACCATACTAATTCTTTTGAAACCATTTCTTCTTTATGAATGGATTCCTTGTAGGCATCCAACGTTGTATGAAGATGTTGAATCAAGCCGTGATCAATCAAAGCATTCCCATTTCCGCCTCCGTTCCCCCTTAACTTCACATAAAGGTCTGTACATATTTCCTTTAGGTCCTTCTCCAAGTCAGGTTCCACATGATACCTCCATTCTCAAATTAATTCTTATTTCTATCTTACCATTGACGGAACTATCCTTCCTCTATGAGGAATTGTGTTGAATTCTATTTATATCTGCCTGCCGGACTGAATTGAGCCCGAGGCGTGAATATTGTGTTATGTGAAGAACTATGGACTTTATTGAGTCAATTTACAAAAACTAATCAACAAATTACCACTCCCTCCATTCTTCTGTAATATCTTGATCCTCCTCAATTTCTAATCCAGCTAGCCTAGCTGGCTTGTCAATAAAATCAGCCAATTCTTCACGCTCCATCGTTTCAATAAAATAGCCATTGTCCTCATTCATTTCATTAAACGTAACTACAATTTCTTCCACAGCCTTCATAATACTCTCAGGATGTTTAGTTTCTTGTAATAATAATAATCGGTTTATAAATTTATCCAGGACTTTATCAGACATTAGTAATCTCTCTTTCGTAAAAAACTCATCTCCATCTACTGACATTCTCTCATTCCATAATTTAGCTGGTTTTTCGTTAAATAAGTTTTGTAACGTCATTGAGCATATCCCTCATTTCCTTGTTTTTTAATGGTATTTCACATAACGTTTCTGTCTTTATGACATCCTGGGTCGGTTTAAAAAAACATCGAGTCATCGCATTTTTTCACTTCCATCATGCCCAGTCAATATCCAATTAATATATCCATATTTTACTTGTCATCATTTTTGCAAACAAGTATTCTCTTCTGTTTTCTCACCCACCAGTGTGTTCCAAAAGCAACTTTTCCCCCTTGTATCTTTAGTAGAAGAAAATAAGCAAACAAAATGCATAAGCTCAAAATTTAATTGGACTAAATCAAAGAAATCTCACATCCATTATCCTGCCCATTAGCTTAAAGAAAAGCAACCGATCTTTTGAGCGGCTGCCTACTTGTTCCTATTGAATTAACGTTTTCCGTTAGTTGAGTCTAACAAATCTAATTATTGCTTTAGTTTTTACACTAAACTTGTTCATGCATATAAGGGAGTCAACGGAACAGGGTAACATCAGCGCCTAACAAGGCTAAACAAATTGCCTTCTTACCGTGAGAACCAAGTAGATAGAATACTTTCTTACCTGATGGATTACCTATGTACTTCAACCAATACCTTAAAGGGTGCCGAGGATCTGTTTTTAACGTTTGAGCAAATTCATTAGGAGATCCATGGTACTGTACCCAAGCCTGATAAGCTTTCCTTTCCCAAGCAGCCTTATTGGTAAGCGCAAATTTTTCCTACATATAGCCTCCTAGATAAATATTGTATTAGCGCTCGCTTATTATACTGCACTGGAATTAATTGTAAATGTAAATGATTGTACGGTCCTGCTGTTCCACAAATCTGCCGTTACTTTCAAAGAAAAAAGCAGACTGTCAATGCAATCTGCTCATTTCCGCTTATTACTAGGGAGATTCTTTAATTAAGTTGTAGAAAACGTATGATTTCACCATCAATAATTTCATCGCTAGCCCTCTGAAACCCCAAGGATTCATACAGGTTCCCAGCAATCAAGTTGTCAGGTTTGTGCCCGATCATTAATTTGTTACAACTATTCCCACTCATAAGATCAATTAATTTTTCCATTGCTAATTTGCCATAACCATTCCCTTGATGATTCTCATCAATCATGAGTGCAGGTATCCAGTGGTTACCGTCTTCGTCGGGGGTTTTACAAAAGACCATAAATCCGACTAGCAACGCCTCGGAATATATTGCACGCAACTCAAAATCATGAACGTATTTAGATTCTGCGATCCAATAGACAACAGGAGCTGGAAACACACTTTTTTGTTCTTGCTTTACATTTAACTTGGTACAATCGTACCAGTTCTCAAATGATACTGGCTTTAATTCAATAACCACATAAATTCCTCCGGAATTTTGATATCACAGAGGAATTCCTCTGCGACTATAATTGAACTTCCTCCCTAACAACCGTGACAGCAAAAATATTCTTCATACCTCATCACTCCCTTCAATAATGGACACTCATCCAATAGTATACTACTAATAAATTTTTTGCGATTAGTATAAAACTGTTATAAAAAAGATGTCGTGAGTCCTGTCTTAGTCTGATCATACGCCACGTTATAGTGACCTTTAGTTAAATAAGAGCAGCCGATCGCGTTTACTGACCGGCTGCCTTATCGTGTTTGAGCTAGCGTTTCGTTAGCATAACGGGATTTCGAGTTGCAAGTCAGCAAGGATATTTCCTAATTCTTGCCGAGCAACTCCATCTAAACTTTTTAGCGGTAACGGAAGACTCGGATTGTTGATCAGCCCCTGAATTTCCGCAATTGTAGCAACGACGCGTAAACTACCATACTTTTGAAACATCTGCCAAAGAGGGGCAAGAAAAGCAGATTGTCTCTCAGCATTGACCGAATTCCCGCCCAGAGCAGCACGGGTTATACTTATGCAAATATCAGGATACAAACCACCAAGTACAGAGTACCATGCCTCGCATCCAGCAGTTAAACCAACCACTGCATACGGATCTCCACTAGTTCCTATAGAGACATCCTTTGGTATATGGGCACGTAGATGTTCCACTCTCTGCTTAGCAGAATCGAAATCCGGTACCCCGGGTATCTTTATGGAATGGACTATTGGTAACCGCGCAATATGCCCATGCAAATGATCACTGAACCGGAATTGAGTTGTACTTGGGTTATCGTATACACACAATGGTATAGAAAGAGATTTTGTTACTGTCTCATACAGTGAGAACACCTCGTCATCAGTAAGTTGCTGATAGGAAACTGGCGCTAGGAGTACAGCATTCGCCCCTGCCTTCTGAGCATCTTCGGCTAATTGGAGAACATCACGTGTACGTAAAGCACTAATTCCAATCATTATTGGTATCCCCTCGGCGTACTCAATTGCGAGTTGAGTAACACGCAGTCGTTCTTCCCGATTGAGATAAACATAACTACCAGTCGACCCTAAAACTCCAATTGAATCTACTCTTGCTGAGGCTAAACGTTTGAGTAATTGCACTAAAGCCATCTCATCTATTCCGGTCTCATTCATTGGAGTAAGAGGAAATGCAGATAAACCTGTAAACATAATAAATACAACCTTTCAAAAGTAAAATGTCTTTTATTACGAGCATAAACCTCTCAAAAAAGATTAGAAGGTACAATTTTCATTTATTTGACTAGGCCAGTCTATTTTAATCTTCAACGTAAGCTGCCCTTTACTTCAATGAAAAAAGCAGACTGCCAATGCAATCTGCTTTTCCTCTATCATTTCCCATTACGTAATTGAAAGTAGCGTTCCCACCTTCACGAACCTTCCGGGGTTTAGTCTTCTCTTTCTCGATTAATCCACAATTACTAAGTTTTTATAATATGAGCCATCGCCGATGTTATCAGCGGACAACCATTCATAATAGCTTAATCCTAGTTTATTTGCGATAAAATAAGCTGGAGGCTCTTCACCAACATCTTCCGCTAAATCTAAAGCTTTTTCCAAGTCTTCAATTGAATTACCTTGCTTAATAATTAATTCTCTAAGGAGAACTATATCAAGCTTATCTTTCTCAATATGTAGTTCCTCAGTCCAATCGCACTTATATGTAGATATGAGTTCATCCTTCTCAAAAAATGATAGTGCCCATCCGTGATCTTCCATATATGAATAATGAACTAATAAGCCTGGATTTAGCGATACAATCGCTTTCCGGATACCAAATGCCGGTCCCTTAACAATAAAAGTCACCCAACCATTAGACTCAGGGGAAAACAAATCCTTTATTGTTTGAAGCTCTAATTAACTCAACGGCTTTTTGCTGATCGCTTGTCTGTAAATGATAACTTGCACTAAATTCGCTCATCATTCAGCTCCTAGAAAGTTTTTTATAGCGTACCACCACGTTCTCTTTTATGCCTACTAGCTCAATGGTTTTTCAAACATTTCGCTGAAATTAAGCGGAGAATTCATCAATAATTTCTACTACTTCGATTTGTCCGTTGATCAACAGCTCAGGAAGATTGTTATGTATATTGCCTTTCCAATATTCTCTGGCTTGTTCGATTTTTTGGGAGAACGGAATTCCATCTTCCTTTGGTAAAAGATTGCCGTCACCTTCAAAGATATTCCCAATGACCCGAAGTTTAACGATCTGCAGAACTATTCGATGGTAAGCATCGAATAGTTCTTTCCATTTCTGAGCGTCTTCATAGCTCTTCGCAGCATATAAGCAAGACAACCGTGAAGGATATTCAGGATATTCTTGCAATCTAACCATCTCACATATTGCTTCTCTAATAGCCCTGATTGTCTGCCCCATATATCTAATCGCTACATCTGCATTCTCTTTATCCATCTTTAAGCCGTCATTTGTATAATGACCATGCAAAATTTGAATCATATCTTCACCTTTAGAATTCATCTGTTCCTTCTCAAAAAAGAAGTGATATAAGGTGTTTTTTTGATTTTTGTCAAAGCTAATGATCTGCCCAAGGTCCATCTTTTTCCTAGTGACAATGTGATAAACATACAACTCGCTTCCTTGCATGGACTCCCCCCCTATTCACCATAGTTAACATAGGTAAATTCGGCATTTACCAGCATTATCCTGCCTGTTCATGTGCCTTGCGGTCAGTCTATCCCACAGCACAATAGTAGGGTAAGACGAGGGATTACTCCCTCGGACTCCCCGTCAAACCGTGCATGCGGATTTCCCGCACACGGCTTTCCTTCGTCAGTTCCCCATCTTCAGGAGTGAGTTTCCTTCATCCGTCGCCGGATTGCTTATTTCACTCCTGAATTAGGAACGTGTGGTGAGTAAGCTTGTTAGAAATACCATTCCGGCTGATTCCAGTACTTTGTTTGGTATCAGCCGGTTTGACACCGTAGATCTCTTTTTGCGCATAAAGGCTCGCACCCTCATTCGCGTCCATTGATCCAGACGTTCAAA